>JACDAR010000276.1 GCA_013695335.1 Rubrobacter sp. | reverse complement strand
AAAGGGATGCTGAACCCCGGCGTGATCCTCGACCCGAAGCCGATGAACGAACAACTCCGCATCGCGCCCGGTCGCACGCGCCTTCCCGTGAAGACGGGCCTGGACTTCTCGGATCAGGGCGGGTTCGCAAAGGCCATCGAACTGTGCAACGGATCTGGGCTCTGCCGCAAGAAGACCGGCGGCACGATGTGTCCATCGTACATGGTCACCCTGGATGAGCAGGACACGACGCGGGCGCGGGCGAACATGCTCCGCTCGGTGATAGAAGGTTCTCTCCCGCCCGAAGAACTGACCGGTGACCGGATGAAGGAGGTGATGGATCTCTGCGTCGGGTGCAAGGCGTGCAAGACGGAGTGTCCCTCGCAGGTGGACGTGGCCTCGATGAAGACCGAGGTTCTCTACCAGAGGGGCAGGAAACACGGCTTCTCCGTCCGCCAGAAGGCCGCCGGGCACGTCCGGCGCGGCCTCGCCGTTGCCGCGAAGATGCCCGCGTTGTACAACGCAGTCGCCGGTACTCACGCCGCGCGCCGAATGGCCGGTCACTTTGGCATAGATCCGCGCCGCGAGCTTCCGAAGGTCACGCGGAGGACTTTCACGAAGCGGTTCCCGCATCTGCCGCAGGGCTCGGGGCCGCGAGAGGTCGCGCTATTCAACGACACGTGGAACGAGTACCAGCGGCCGGAGATCGGGGAGTCCGCAGTGCGACTGTTCGCCGCCGCCGGAGCCCGCGTCAGCCTGCCCGAAGTCGTCTGCTGCGGACGGCCGATGCTCTCTGAAGGGCTGGTGGACGAGGCCCGCGAGAACGCCCGGCGCAACCTTGACTTGCTCGAGCCCATGCTGGAGCGCGGCGTCCCGCTCGTAGGGCTGGAGCCGAGTTGCATACTCACCATGCGCGACGATTACAGGAAACTCCTCCCTGACGACGAGCGCGTCGAGAAGCTTGCAGACGCCACGCGACTCTTCGAGGAGGCATTGCTGGAGCTGGCTGAGGATGCGGATCTGCCGCTCGAAGGCGGTTCTCCGGTGCTGCTGCACGGGCACTGCCACCAGAAGGCGCTGGTGGGAACCGGGCCGACGGAGCAGGTGCTCGGGCTCGCTGGCGCCGACGTGGAGGTCGTGGACTCGGGATGCTGCGGGATGGCCGGGCTCTTCGGCTACGAGAAGGGCCACTACGAGGTCTCGATGAAGATGGGCGGGCGGCGCCTGTTCCCGGCGGTGCGGAATGCGGAGGGGCGAGCCGTTGTCGCGCCGGGGACGAGTTGCAGGGAGCAGATCCGAAGCGGAACCGGAGCCCGCGCCATCCACCCGGCCGAATATCTGGCCGGGTATCTGAAGAACGGCGTCCGATAGAAACCGTGCCCGTTTCTGACCCCGAAGCCCTGCTCTTTGGCTTCCGCGGCGACCTGCTGCTCACAGGGCACGAAGATGGGCGGTCTGTGCCCCCGCTGTCGTCGGTCGAAGAGCTTGGGCTGGAGATCGTCTTTCAGCAAGAGATCGGGACACTTCGCGGGCGGCGGTGCGTTGCGGCCGAGATCGGGACGGATGCCGAAGCGCCGGACGGCTTCGTCTTTCGTGACCTGCGCGGATTGTGGGGTGGAGATGAGGACTTCTTCCGGGTGGCGGGGCGGGCGAAGCAGATCGTGGCGTGGAACCGGACGCATCAGTACTGCGGCAGGTGTGGATATCGAACCGAACCTGGGTCGGAAGAGTTCGTCAAGAAGTGCCCGAACTGCGGGATGACCTACTATCCCCGGTTGAGCCCTGCGGCGATCATGCTGGTCCATCGTGGCGACGAGCTGCTCCTGGCTCGCTCGCCGCACTTTCCGCCGGGGATGTACAGCGCTTTGGCCGGGTTCGTGGAGCCTGGGGAGAGCATAGAAGAGACCGTGCGGCGCGAGGTCGGCGAGGAGGTCGGGGTCGAGGTGGGGAAGGTGCGGTACTTCGGCAGCCAGCCCTGGCCCTTCCCGAACTCGCTCATGATCGGGTTCCTGGCCGAATGGTCTTCCGGTGAACCGGAGATCGGCGACCCCAACGAGATAGAAGACGCCGGATGGTTCGGCGCTGATGCCATGCCCTCCATGCCGCCGAAGGTCAGCATCGCCCGCGCCATGATAGACGCTTTTCTTGCCGGTAAGGGGTGGGCGAAGCCGCGGTAGAGCGGGGCACGTCTGCTCCACCCTGTGTTCTGTAACATGAGATACTTGAGCGGTGGAGGTTCTTGCTAGGCGGACGGCGAAGCTGGGCTTGGTGTCTGGCCTGGCCGTGCTCGTGGTGGTTCTGGCGGCGTACCTCGTCCTGAACGGGGATGGTGAGGTGTCCGGGGATCTTACCGACGTATCGCGGGATGCGGCCGGATCGTATCGGGCGGGCAAGTTCGTGATCTCTCTGGAAGGTGGGAGATCTTCTCGAACCGTTTTGAGTGTCTCGCACGCCGCGAGGCCGGATCGCATCCTGTGGAGCAGCGTCCCGGGCCGAAGCTTCGTCTCCGCCGTGGATGGTGAGGAGACGGTGGAAGAATCCAGGGCGCACTTCACCATCGAGAATGAGATCCAGACCAGCCTCCCGGACCAGACCGTGGAGCGCGTCGAGAAGCGGGCAGACGCGCTGGTCATCACAGGTCAGTTGACGAATGGGCAAGAGGATACCGGCTACTCTCTCACGTTCTCGCCTGCCTCTGATGGGCGGTTGCGTTTCGTGGCCGAGGTAGAGGAGCCGTACGATCGTGTCTACCTGACCTATGCTTCCCGGGCCGGGCAACGCTTCTTCGGGTTCGGGACCCAGTTCACGTACTTCGACATGAAGGGAAGAGAGGTGCCCATCTTCGTCCAGGAAGGGGGGATCGGGCGCGGCGAGCAGCCCGCGACCCTGGGTGCGAACTGGGAGGCCGGCGCGGGTGGGCACTGGTACACGAGCTACGCCTGCGTGCCGCACTACATAACCAGTGACTCGCGCTCCCTGTTCCTGGAGAACCACGAGTACTCCTCATTCGACCTTACCGATGATGACAAAGTGAGCATAGAAGTCTTCTCGCGGCGGATGGAAGGTCAGATCCTCTCGGCCGAAACGCCCGTCGGCCTGATAGAGCAATACACCGAATACTCGGGCAGGATGCGACCTCTGCCCGATTGGATAATGGGCGGCGCGGTCGTCGGCCTGCAGGGCGGCACGGGGAGGGTGCGCGGGATCCACGACAGGCTCGAAGCCCTGGACACCCCGGTCGCCACGTTCTGGCTACAGGACTGGGTGGGGAAGAGACAGACCAGCTTCGGCTCACAGCTGTGGTGGAACTGGGAGCTCGACCGGGACAGGTATCCTGGGTGGGAGAAGCTCGTCTCCGACCTGAAACGGGATGATGTGCGGGTCATGACGTACGTGAGCCCGTTCCTGGCCGATCCTGCGGAGAAAGAGAACCGCCGCCGCAACCTCTTCGACGAGGCCAGGAGCAGAGGCTATCTCGTGGAGAACGAAAAAGGGGATCCGTACATGATCCGGATCTCCGACTTCTCCGCCGCACTCGTGGACCTTACGAACCCGGAGGCGCGCGCCTGGTATAGAAGCGTTATCGAAGACGAAGTCATGGCCGCTGGCGTCTCGGGCTGGATGGCGGACTTCGGAGAGGGATTGCCTTACGACGCCGTCCTCCATTCGGGTGAGAGCGCGGCGGTCTACCACAACCGCTACCCCGAGGAGTGGGCGCGGCTCAACCGCGAGGTGATCCGGAATTCCGGGAGGGGGGACGACATAGTCTTCTTCACCCGCTCCGGCTACACCAGGAGCCCCGGATACAGCACCCTGTTCTGGCTCGGGGACCAGCTCGTCAGGTGGGACGGGGACGACGGCATCAAGACCGCCGTGACGGGCATGCTGACGAGCGGCCTCTCGGGCTACAGCTTCACCCACTCCGACATCGGCGGGTACACGGCCCTGGATCATCCGCTGGTCCGCTACCACCGCTCGAAGGAGCTCTTCCTGCGCTGGACGGAGCTCGCCGCCTTCACAACGGTCTTCCGAACCCACGAGGGCAACCGCCCCGAAGACAACCATCAATTCTACTCGGACGAGCAGACGCTCCGGCACTTCAGCCGCTTCGCAAAGGTCTACGCAGCCTGGGAGCCGTACCGAAAAGAGCTGGTCGAGGAGGCTGCCGAGACCGGACTCCCCGCCATCCGCCATCCCTTCATCCACTACCCCGACGATCCCGAGGTGTACGGCCTCGAATACCAGTTCATGGTTGGCTCCGAGTTTATGGTCGCGCCCGTACTCGACCCCGGCGTGGACGAGGTCGAGGTCTACCTGCCCGCCGGCAAGTGGGTACACGTGTGGACGGGTAAGGTGTACGGTTCTCCGAAGAAGGGCGTCTACGAGACGGTTCAGGCGCCCATCGGAGAGCCAGCCGTGTTCTACAGACAAGGCTCCGATGCGGGACGCCGGTTCAGGGACGAACTGAATGAGCGCGGGCTTTTGTGAAGGAGCCTTGCCTGTCCCGGCGGCAATATAATGTCCTGATGGAACAGGCATGAAGAGATGCAACATAACCCAGCGGAACGCCGTGGGAGGAGGTAGTGGGCTACTCGCGGGCTGTGAGGCGCGGTTCTTTCGTGTTCGTCTCGGAGACTACGGCCACGGATGGGAGCGGCGGGATCGGGGGTGCCGGTGACCCCCCACGCGCAGACCATATAGGCGCTCAACAACATCCGGGTAGCGCTGCGCGCTGTGGGGACTGACCCGCCGGATGTGGTGCGGACCAGAATCTTCGTCGCAAGTATCGAAGATTGGGAGGAGATAGGCCGCGCCCGCAGCGAGTTCTTCGGGGAGACACGCTACACCACCAGCATGGTCGAGGTGCGGCACCTCATCTCGCCGAAGATCCTGGTCGAGACCGAAACCGACGCCGTACTCGGGTGTGCGGAAAGGTGAAGAAAAGCTACTGTGGTCTATACTGACACTGCTGTTGCGTTGGTCGACAGAAGTAGTGGGAGGGAAAACATGATCACCGATTTGACCTTCGGAGACTACCGTGAAGCGTGGCTGGCAGACATTCAGGAAGGCTCTCTGTCACCAACCGAGATAGGCCACCGTTTCGCGCACAAAATACTGACACAGTGGCTCGACATCGGTGATGCTTCAGATGATCTTGTGTATTGCGATGGTGCAGGAGATGGGGGCATTGACATCGCTTATTTGGATCGTGGCGATGACCTTGAAGGTGACTCCAACGGGCAGGCTGATGGACATCCTGGTATCTAGTACAGAGCAAATATGGCAGTGCCTTTCAAGGCGCCACCACATTGTTGGCTGAAAGCCAGAAAGTGATCAACACTCTCGATGGACAACGGGCAAGGTTATCTTCGGTGGCCGAGGACTTGTTGGAACGCTTGCGAACCTTCCGCGCACAAGCTTCCGAGAGAGACCGTTTGATGCTGGTATTCGCAACAGAAGAGCCTTTGAATGAGGATCAGAGGCGCGTACTGGATGACGTTCGCAACATGGGCCGAGGGCGCTTGGGGCCGATTTTCGATGCTTACTCCGTTTCCATAGAAACGATCCGACAGCGCGCAATAGCTGAGACACTGGAACCGCATGTTCGCTTGAAGGTGGCGCTGGAAGCGGATCTGGCTTCGTCTGGGGAAGACCTGCTGGTGGGAGCCGTACCACTGTTGAACCTGTATGAGTTCCTCAAGACGTACAAATCCGAGGCAGATGATGACTTGGATCGATTGTATGAGAAAAATGTGCGGCGCTTTCTCGGTAACAGAGGGAAAGTGAACCGTGCAATGCAAAAGACGCTTCAAGACGAGCCAGAGAGGTTCGGCCTGTATAACAATGGCATTACTGTAGTTGTGGAAAACTTTAATCGAAATGGCAACGGCAAGGTCGAACTTTCAGAGCCATATATTGTCAACGGTTGCCAAACTACCAGAACAATTTGGCAGGTATGCCGTCAGCGATTGGAAGCTGGCGGTACGGGCGTAGATTCACAAACTGAGGCTTGGCAGGCGAAGCTTGCCCAGGGAGTGGTCATCGCAAAGATAGTCAAGGTTGGCGCGGAAGGAGAAAGCCTGCTGCAGAAGATCACGCGCTATACCAACAGCCAGAACGCGGTGCGTGAAAAAGACTTCCTGGCGCTTACTAGCGACTTCAGGACTTGGAAAGGGCAGATGGCTAATCAGTATGGCGTATACTTGGAGATCCAGCGCGGCGGATGGGATTCACAGCGCGCCTTGCAAAAACAAAACCCAAGTATAGAACCGCGATTTGTCGAGGCGGCCAACGCTTTCGACCTTCTCAAAGTCTATGGAGCGGGCTGGCTGGGTGAAGCAGGAACAGCATTTGGCAGGATATTCAAGAGTATCGTGAATAATGAGATAGGTGAAGAGCCGCTCGATGTGGAGGACTTGTGGGCCTCGTACTTGTTGCAGAAAGCTGCTGGACGATATAGGTTCGGTCGAGGCGCTGACAAAAATTCTAGGCGTCAGACACGCTTCTTGTTCTACATGATCGTCATGCAGATATTGAAAGACGTGATTGTTCGGTCCAGTATTGAAGCCAACCCATCCCCTAAAACCTTCACCCAATCGTTCACGAGGCTTTTCGAATCGGGTAACGAAAATGCAGCGGGTGCATTGCTGGATACGTCCATAGATGTGGTGGACGAATACCTGACTGAGGGCGCGGAGGATTCCGTCTACGAGGAGCCCGCATACAGGACCAGATTCAATTACGACTTGAACGCCTATCTCAAATGGGAGCAAATGGGCGAAAGTGAGGATGCGACACCGCGGTTGCGTAGCTTGATTGCGGGCCACAGGAGGCTCATGGGTAGAGGTAATCCCTCGCCTCGAGATCTGATCGCGGAAACGATCAGAACTTAACCGCATTGTGCTGGTCGAAATCGAGACCTGATCCCTTGTAGGATAATATTTGCTACCGTCACTATCTTGAGGGAGGTCTGAAGATGAGGTACGGTCGCATTGAACCCGCATCCGGGCAGGAGTCCGTATGGGATTACCCTCGCCCGCCTCGCATGGAGGATGTGGACGAGAAGGTCAAGGTCGTCTTTGGCGGCGTGACGCTTGCGTACACCACGCGAGCGAAGCGCGTGCTGGAGACGAGCCACCCGCCCGTCTACTACATACCGCCGGAAGACATCCAGATGGAGTTCCTTTCGCCATCGGGGCGCACCTCCATGTGTGAGTGGAAGGGTCGCGCCCGCTACTATGACATCGCGACAGAGGATGAGATCACCGGCGAGAAGAAATCCGGGCGGAACGCCGCCTGGTTCTATCCCGAACCGGTCCCGGAGTTCGACGGTTTGCGGGACTACGTGGCTTTCTATCCTTCGAAGATGGACGCCTGCTGGGTCGGTGGGGAGAAGGTCGAGGCGCAGGATGGGGACTTTTACGGAGGGTGGATCACCGCCTCCATAGTCGGCCCGTTCAAGGGCGCTCGCGGTACCTGGGGCTGGTAGCGTGGACGTTTCGGATCTCCGTGAGGAATACACCCGCGCCGGCCTATCCGAGCCGGATGTCGCTGCGGACCCCATCGAGCAGTTCCGCCGCTGGTTCGACGAAACCATGAACGCCGGTCTTCACGAACCAAACGCCATGACCGTCGCCACCGCGAGCCCGAAGGGCAGCCCCTCAGCCCGCGTCGTTCTGCTCAAAGGCTACGACGAGCGGGGCTTCGTTTTCTACACCAACTACGAGGGACGCAAGGCCGGAGACCTCGAAGCAAACCCCCGCTGCGCGCTCCTTTTCTACTGGGGCGAGTTGGAACGTCAGGTTCGGGTGGAAGGAAGGGCGTACCGCGTCTCCGGTGAGGAGTCTGACGCCTATTACGCCAGCAGGCCGCGTGGTAGCCGTCTCGGGGCGCTCGCCTCGGAGCAGAGCCGCCCGATACAGGATCGTGCCACCCTGGAACGCCGCCTGCGGGAACTGGAGGCTGAGTACGAAGGCCGCGAGGTGCCACGCCCGTCAAACTGGGGTGGTTATCGGGTCGCGCCTGAGACCGTCGAGTTCTGGCAGGGCCGCGAGAACAGGCTGCACGACCGTTTGATCTACCGCCGCAACGAAGGCGGCTGGAAGATAGGGCGCCTCCAACCCTGACACGCGGGATCGAACCGCGGGCAACTTTTCCAGTCTTTCCTAGGTACCTGTAGGGGATAAGCTATCGCGGGCCTCTTTTCGGGGCGCCGTAACGGGGGTGTTTTTGTTGGAAGGTATCGGGGCGTGGGTACTCGATATGATATCGGCTCTCGGCTACGCTGGCCTGGCGCTGCTGCTCATAGCAGAGAACCTCTTTCCTCCGATACCGTCGGAGATCGTGCTTCCGCTCGCGGGTTTCCTCGTTGGGCGGGGCGACCTTATCCTCTGGCTCGCCGTCCTCGCCGCCACCTTCGGGAGCGTGGCGGGACCTTTGATCCTGTACGCGCTCGGCCGTTTCGGGGGACGCAAGCTCGTGCTGCGATACGGACGTTTCCTGCGCGTTGACTCCGAGGGTCTCGACCGCGCCGACGAGTGGTTCCGGCGTTACGGCGACTGGGTGGTGCTGTTCGCCCGCGTCGTGCCCGTAGCTCGCAGCATCGTCTCCATCCCCGCCGGCGCCATGAAGATGTCCCCCGTCCGCTTCATCGTGT
>JACDAR010000223.1 GCA_013695335.1 Rubrobacter sp. | reverse complement strand
CCCGAAGCGCTGCTGACTTTCACCAGTGATCTGTTCACGGACAACGCGGTATAGCTTCTGGCGCCAGGTTCTGATGACATGGAGCGTCTGATCGCCGTCGTCAGCGAATACCATCTCGACTTCGACGACGCTTATCAGTACGTCGCAGCCGAACGGAATGAGGTTCCCCTGATCAGCTTCGATACCGCCTTCGACCGCACAGAACTCGGCAGACTAACTCCTCAAGAAGCAATCTTGCGACAGGTGGGCCAGGAGTAAGCCAGAGATCATATTGGAATACTGGAGAGCCATTCCTTAGCTTCGGCGACTTCCTCGTAGGTGAGGCCGTGTCCGACGTTGCGCCAGTGGAGGTCCACCTCGGCCCCGGCTTCGCGCAGGATCTCGGCGAGGCGCTGTGTATCGTCGGGACGAATCATCTGGTCCCTACGCCCCGCCGCTATAAACACTGGCATCCCGGCGAGGTCCGGTGTGGTCTCCGGCTCGAACGGAACCATCGCCCTGAAAAGAACCGCAGCCCGCAGCAATCCTGGAGGCAGCAACGTGAGGCTCGCGGCGATGTTGGCGCCGTTGGAATATCCGACGGCTACCAGTTTTGAAGGGTCCAGATCGTATCGCTCCGTCGCGGCTTCGATGAAGTCAGCAAGTTCGTGGGTGCGGAGCACGAGGTCTTCGTGGTCGAAGACGCCTTCCGCGAGCCGCCTGAAGAAGCGCGGCATACCATGCTCCAGGATCTTTCCGCGCGGGCTCAGGATGGCCGCGCTCGGCGCGAGCTCGCGTCCGAGCGGCACCAGATCTTTCTCGTTGCCCCCTGTCCCGTGCAAGACTAGCAGCGTGACGCCCGAACCATCGCCCGGCTCGAAATGGTGGACGAAACCGAGATCCTCCGTCATTCGTCTCCTCCGGTTGCATCGGCCCTCGCGGTTGGGATGTGGAGCGGGGAGAGAACCTCTTCCAGGCGTCCACGGCGCGTCTCCAGCCAGGGCGGGAGCTTGAGGTGCGTACCGAGTTCATCCAGCGGCTCGTCCACGGCGAAACCGGGCGGGTCCGTGGCGATCTCGAACAGCACACCGCCCGGCTCCCTGAAGTAGATGGACCGGAAGTAGTTGCGGTCGAGCACCGGCGTCACGTCGTAGCCGAGCGCGGCCACCTCCTCGCGCACGGCAAGCTGGGCTTCGTCATCTGGAACCCGAAACGCCACGTGATGGACGGCCCCGACGCCCATCGCGCCCCGTGGGAAACCCGCCGCACCAGATACATCCACCAGATCCCCTGCTCCTCCATCACCAGCCGCGAATCGCGTGCGGCCCTCGGCCTCGTCCGTTTGCCTGAAGCCAAGGGTCTCTGTCATCAGCTTCGCCGTGAGTTCCGCGTCCTCCACGGCCAGGGTGACGTGATGGAAGCCGCGCACGGAATCCCCCGCTGGCGTTGTTCCGTCCGCCGTGCCCTCGCGAGTATCCTGCGCGGCCACCAGCTCCACGCGCAGCCCGTCGGGGTCGGAGAAGGTGAGAACCGTATCCCCGAATCTGCCGCGCGGTTTCTCGAAGCGGATGCCTGCTTCGACGAACCGCTCGGTCCAGTATCCCAGGGAGTCGGCGGGGATGGAGAATGAGGTCGTTACGAGTTGTCCGGCCCCGATCCTACCCCTCCGCGCATCCCCCCACGGGAAGAAAGTCATGATGGTCCCTGGGTTCCCGCCGTCGTCGCCGTAGTACAGATGGTATGTTTCGGGATCGTCGAAGTTGACTGTTTTCTTGACCATTCGCAGGCCGAGGACGCCAGCGTAGAAATCCACGTTGCGCTGGGGATTGCCAGCGATCGCGGTTACGTGGTGGATGCCAGTCGTCCCCGTGCTCTTCGTACTCAAAGGCAGCTCCTTGTTTTCGATGCCGCTATCCGGCGTGCGGTGAGATGAGGACTGGACCGCGTGATGCGGTCACGACTTTTGTGGAGACGCTGCCGAGCCGGGTACGCATCATTCCCGCCAGGCCCCTGCTGCCGACTGCAACGAGGGATGGATGATCCTCCCCCTGAACCGCCCTCAGCAGCACGGCGGCAGGATAACCGTCAGACACCCGAATCTCCGGCCGTCGGCCAAGGATAGCTTCCAGCTCACCGGCTCTTGTCTCCAGGCGGGTCTCGTCCCGCTGGCGTATATCGAGGAGGTTCCTGGCGGCGGCGTCCCTGATTTCGCCGTCGGGCACTTCCGGCAGATCGGGGTGTGCGAAGAGCAGGGTGGCCTCGGATTCGTAGAGGCTCCCGATGCTCGCCGCGAGATCCCCGGCCCGCCTGGCGTCGTCCGAGAAGTCCTCCCCGATCACGATGCGCTGTGGGGGCCATGCTTCCCTCCCGCGCATCACCAGAACCGGGATCTGGGCGTGGTGGACGATCTCCTCAGATTGGCTCCCCATCAGGATGCGCTGCACGGTTCCGAGGCCGCGGCTGCCAACGACGAGGAGTCCAGCCCCGATCTTGCGTCCGAGTGAGATCACCTCGTTCGAAGTGCGTCCCCCGCGCAGATGCGCCTCCGCCACCTTGCCCCCGGACTCTTCGATCTTGCGTACCTGCTCATCGAGCGTCTCCTGCCCCTGCCGTCTCAGCTCCGCCTTCACGAACTTGTGGGCGAAGCCGGGCACGTCGTGCCAGGCGTGGACCACGTGAAGTTCCGAGCCCGAGCGCCGCGCGAGGTCCGAAGCCGCCTCGGTCGCCCGGATCGCATCTTCGGAACCGTCGGTGGCAAGCAAGATTTTGTCTGGAAACGCGCTCATATATCCTCCCGTCCATGAAAACGCCTATCAGACTATTGATTGTCTCACGACCGGGCACGCTCCCGAAACTGGCGACGATATAAGTCGGCGTAGAGGCCATCCTTCTCCAGTAATTCAGCGTGTGTGCCGCGCTCCGCGATGCGACCGTTGCTGATGGTGAGGATCACATCCGCGTTCCTGATGGTGCTGAGGCGGTGGGCGATCACGATGCTCGTGCGCCCTTTCAAGAGCGTGGCGAGCGCGTCCTGGATGATCGCCTCCGTCCGCGTGTCTATGTTGCTCGTCGCCTCGTCCAATATGAGGATGCGCGGGTCAGTCAGCACGGCTCGGGCGAACGAGAGGAGCTGACGCTGCCCCTGGCTCAGTGAACCGCCGCCTTCTCCAAGGACCGTATCGTACCCATCCGGCAGCGCGGCGATGAAACCGTGCGCATCCACGGCCCGTGCCGCAGCCTCCACGTCCTCGCGGGGCGCATCATCCCTGCCGTACCCGATATTTGCCGCGATCGTGCCGGAGAACAGGAAAGCTTCCTGAAGCACGATCCCGATGTTCCGCCGCAGATCCTTGCGCCCGAATCCCCGCACGTCGCGGCCGTCTATGCTGATGGCTCCTTCCGTGGCGTCGTAGAAACGGGGGATGAGGCTGGCGATGGTGGTCTTTCCCGCACCCGTCGGGCCGACGAGCGCCACCGTCTGGCCTGGCTCGACTTGGAAGCCCACATTGTGCAGGACTGGTCGGCCCTGTTCGTAGGCGAAGGTGACGTTCTCGAAGGAGATGCGGCCTTCCAGTGCTCCCGCATTCCTGGCCTCGGGCGGGTCGGGGGGCTCTGGCTCCGTGTCCAGGATTTCGTATATGCGCTCAGCCCCCGCGAGGGCAGATTGGGCCTGGGTGTAGACCTGGGAGACGAGTTGGATAGGCCGGAAGAACTGCTGAACGTAGATCAGGAACGCCGTCAGCACACCGACCGAGAGCGAGCCCTCGAAGACCAGGTAGCCTCCGTAGCCGATCACCAGCGCCGTCGCCAGCGTGGATAGCACGTCTATGGCGGGGGAGAAAGCGGAAGTGATGGCGACCGCCTGTACGTTTGCGTCGCGGTTGGCCGCGTTGCGCAGGCGGAAGCGGGCGATGTTCGTCTCTGTGCGGTTGAAAGCCTGCGCCTCGCGCACCCCGACTATGTCTTCCTGCAATCCGGCAGTCACGTCCCCGACGGTCTCGCGGGTGAGCCGGAATGCCTTTCTGGCGCGCCGGGCGAAGAAAGCCGTGGTAAGGAACATGATCGGGATGATCGCGAAGCACGCAAGCGCCAGGTTCCACTGCAAAAGTAGCATCGCGATCAGGATGCCGAAGAGGCTGAAGACGGAGCCGATCAACTGCGTCAACCCCTGTGAGAATAGCTGGTTCAGGGTCTCCACATCGTTGGTGACGCGGCTCATGAGATCCCCGATCGGCCTCTTATCGAAGAAGCTCAGCGGCAGATGCTGAATCCGGTCGAAGATGCGCCTCCGCATGGAAGCCAGCAGGCGCTGGGCGATGGAACCGACTCCATAGACCTGACCGCGCGAGGCGAACGTCCCGAGCAGGTAGACGCCGAGCAGGATCACCATGGTGCGCGAAAGTCCGGTGGCGTCTCCGCGCAATATGTATCGGTCGATGGCACGCCCGATTAGCCACGGCCCGCCAGCCTGGGAGATCGCCCCGAGCACGACAAGCGCCAACACCCAGGCCAGCGTGCTCTTGTATGGAGTCAACTCCGAAACTAGACGACGCGCGGTGCTGCCGCGGTCTTCGGCGCGTTCCTGGGAG
>JACDAR010000157.1 GCA_013695335.1 Rubrobacter sp. | reverse complement strand
TGGATGACCTGCTGGAGCATGGCAGAACATACAATTTGATATTCATGGACCCGCCATATAGAATCGCGGCGAAGGAGGTCGAAGGCGTTTTGTCGCGTCTTGGCGTTTTGCTGGCACCCGGAGGACGGGTGGTGGTAGAGCGGGGCGGCGCTCCCGAGGAGGTTTTGCTAGGCGAGAAAGGGGTCACGCGCCGCTACGGCGGCACTGTGGTAACCGTCTTTGATCGGTCCGATTTCATGATAAACGTAGCGGTATGTCCTGGGAGCTTCGATCCCATTACGGTCGGGCATCTCGACGTGATTCGGCGCGCCTCCGGCGTGTTCGACCACGTCGTGGTTGCAGTGGGCGCCAACCGGGTCAAGAACCCGCGCCTGACGCCTGACGGACGGCGCGCTCTGGTCGAGAAGGTGACCGCTAATCTCGGCAACGTCTCGGTTGAGGTAATGGATGGGCTGCTGGTCGAGTTCGCCCGCGAGCGGGGCGCCAGGGTCATAGTGAAGGGACTGAGGGCCGTCTCGGATTTCAACTCCGAGTTCGAGCAGGCGCAACTCAACCAGACGCTCGACGCAGAGGTCGAGACTATGTTCATAATGGCCTCAGCCAAACACAGCTTTCTCTCGTCGAGCGCCGTGCGTGAGATCGCCAGCTACGGCGGCGACGTGAGCGAGTTCGTTCCAGATGAGATACTGGAGACCGTGATGGAGGCGTATGCAGGCACGCAAGCGGATACAGAGCCGCGGATAAAGACGGAGAGCAAAGGATAGGTTCACCTATGGACGTACTCGTGCTGATAGACAGGCTAGAGGAGCTGGTGGAGGAGGCCAGGAGTTTCCCCGGTTTCGGAAATACGGCCATGGTGGACCGCGACGCCGCATTCGACGTCATAGACCAGATGCGCCAGACCATCCCAGAGGAACTCAAGCAGGCGCGTTGGATCGTCAAGGAACGTCAGGCGATGCTCGACGAGGCCCGTAGCGAGAGCGACCGCATAATCCGCAGCGCCCAGGAAGAGGCGGAGAAGATCACCTCCGAGGAAGAAATCCTCAAGCGCGCCGAGAAGCGCGGCGCAGAGATCATGGAGGACGCCCGCCGTCGGGAGCGCGAGATCCGACTCGGAGCGGAAGATTACGCGGACGAGGTACTTGCCAACCTGGAGGACAACCTCGCCCGGCTCCTCGAAGCCGTCCAGCGGGGACGCAACAAGCTCCAGGGCGTTCAGGAAGAGTAAAATACCCGGATGACTGATTTGATTCCCCTCAAGCGCCCCGGCCTTGAGGTCGGAGACCGACGCGAATATACAGCCAGCTTCGCCGTCGAGCCCTTCGATCTCTACGGTCGCCACCACGAAGTAACGAAGGCAGAAGCCCGAGCGGCGGTCACCAAGCTCGCCGAAGGTTTGCATCTCGACCTGAAGATAACCGCGACGATGCTCACGTCCTGCGACCGTACTCTGGAACCAGTCGAACTCGAGTTGACTTTCGGGGATTCTGGGTTCCTCTCGGGGCCGAACAACGACGAGGTCTGTGTCCAGGATTGGGAGCTGAACGCCACCCAGTACGCGCGTCGGGCGTTGCCCAACGAGGTGCCGATGCAGGTCTTCAAGCCTGGCACCGAGCCCGTGCGGATCGCGCAGGACGAGGACGAGGTTGACCCGAGGTGGCGCGGCCTCGACGATCTGTTCGCCTCGGGATTCTGAATTTCCTATAGTTTCCGAAGAAATCAGGAGGTAGAAAAATGGCAGTACCGAAGAAGAAGACATCTCAGGCCCGCAGGGACCAGCGCCGGGCGCACCACGCTATCAAGAACGTGGGCCTCGTTGCCTGCCCAAATTGCGGGGCTCCGCATAGGCCGCACCGGGTCTGTTCCAACTGCGGTTTCTACAAGGGGCGCACCGCCGTCGCCGTGGAGGCCACCGAGTAGGCCACCCAGATAGCGGGGCATTCCACGAATGCGCATCGCGGTTGATGCCCTCGGCGGCGACGAAGCTCCTGAAGAAATAGTTTCCGGGGCTGTCGCCGCCGCGAAGCGTCTGCCGGAAGATGAGATCCTGCTCGTCGGCAACGAAGCACGCGTCTCGAAACTCCTTGGCTCAGGGAGACCGGAGAACCTGAGCCTGCACGACGCGGGCAACGCTGTCGGCATGGAAGAAGAACCAGCCTCCGCGCTGCGGGCGCGTCCAGACGCTAGCGTGGCTGTCGCCGCCAGCATGGTGCGCAGCGGCGACGCAGACGCGATATTTTCCGCCGGAAATACAGGGGCAACGGTCGCTGCGGCTTTGCTCAGGATCGGGCGCCTCGAAGGGTGCCGCAGGCCGGCCATCGCCACCGTGCTTCCGTTCTCGTCGCCCGTGTTATTGCTGGACGCTGGCGCCACCACGATGTGCAGGCCGCAGGACCTGCTGAATTTCGCTATTCTTGGCAGCGTGTTCGCTGAGA
Organism: Rubrobacter sp.; assembly: GCA_013695335.1. GTDB lineage: Bacteria > Actinomycetota > Rubrobacteria > Rubrobacterales > Rubrobacteraceae > JACDGB01. The sequence continues at coordinate 47,811 of JACDAR010000157.1, read as the reverse complement.
GATATTTCGGGATCGAATCGGCCCGTGTCGGCCTGATCAACGTGGGCGAGGAACCCGGCAAGGGCGACGACCTTGCGAAGGAGTCGCACGCTTTGATCCGGAACTCCGGCGCCGTCCGCTTCGTCGGCAACGTCGAAGGCAGGGATATCGGCAGCGGAGAGGCCGACGTTCTGGTGACAGATGGCTTCACGGGCAACGTAGTGCTGAAGACCGCCGAAGGCGTCTCGCGCGAAATCTTCTCGATGCTCCGCTCAACGATGACTGCAAGCGCTGTGACCAAACTCGCAGCCGCTATCCTCAGGCCAAGGCTCATGAAGATGAGAAATCACCTCGACCCGGAGCAATACGGAGGCTCCTTCCTCCTCGGTGTGAAGGGCTCCGTGGTGATCGGGCACGGCAACTCACAGGCACGAGGCGTCGAAAACGCCCTGCTCGGCATCTCGCGGGCTGGAGCTGGACTGAGCGACGCCCTTCAGCAGGCACTAGACAGCGCCCATGCCGCACCCGCCGGAGGTGGGGCTTGAGCGGCCCGCCGGTCGGCAAGATCGTCGGCGTCGGAAGGGCGCTCGGAAACCGTGTCGTCACCAACGACGACCTGGCCCGCACCATCGACACGACTGACGCCTGGATCCAGGCGCGCACGGGAATACGGGAGCGCCACTTTATCTCCGAGGGTGAAGATTGCTCAACCCTCGCCATCGAAGCCGCCCGCAACGCCCTGTCCCACGCGAACCTATCCGGCGACGAGATTGATCTCGTTATCTGCGCCACGTCCACAGGTCCGGAATCCATGCCCTCAGTGGCCTGCCTGGTCGGTGAAGCCATCGGCGCGCCCGGTATCGGCGCGATGGACCTCGCGGCGGCCTGCGCCGGTTTCTCGTACGCAGCATCCGTCGCGGACGCGATGCTGCGAAGCGGACCCGCGAGCCGTGTGCTCCTCATTGGCGCCGACGCCATGACGACCATCGTGGATGCGCAAGACCGTTCGACCAGCGTGCTCTTTGGGGACGGAGCCGGGGCGGTGGTGCTCGAAAAAGGCGATGGAACTTCCGGGTTCGTGGATCACGTCCTCGGCGCAGACGGCAGGATGGCCCCGTTCGGCCGCGCCGGACATCCAGGCGACGATCACAAGCTGTACCAGAACGGCCGCGAGGTCTTCAAGTTCGCCGTTCGCGTGCTCCCCGAGATGGTCGAAAAGCTCGTCGCCCGCAACGGCATCTCGCTGGAAGAAGTTCAGTACATAATCCCGCATCAGGCAAATGCACGCATAATACACGCGGCGGCGAGGAAGCTGGACGTGCTGGAGGGGTGCATAGTGGTGAACGTGGATCGTTTCGGGAACACGTCGGCTGCGAGCATCCCGATCTCCTACCCTGACATCTTCGATGGGTTCGAAATGGGTCGGTATGTGGTCACGGTCGGCTTCGGGTTCGGCCTGACGTGGGCTGCGAACCTGTACAAGATCTAGATTCAAAGGAGGGGGATTGGAGATACGGCGGGCCATTGTGTTCCCCGGCCAGGGAACTGTCGGAGGCGAAGTCTCCGGTGAGATTCGTGGGGTAGTGCAGCGCCAGATCGGCGACGGCGATGTGCCGTATCAGCTTTCGGTTTTCGCCCGATCCGTGGATCTGCTGTACGCGCTTCGAGAGCGTGGCACTATGCCCGACGTGGTGGCAGGCCACTCCCTGGGCGAGTACGCCGCAGCGCACGCCGCAGGGTCATTGAGCCTGGAGGATGGCGTGCGGCTCGTTGCGGAGAGGGATCGCCTGATGAACGAGGCTTCCGCGCAGAATCCAGGCGGAATGGTGGCCGTACTCAAAGCCGACCCGAGGGAAATCGCGAACGTCGTGGAAGAATTCCCCGAGGAAGACGGCATCGTGGTCGCTGCCAACTTCAATACGCCCCGCCAGACCGTGATCTCTGGCGAAAAATCTGCACTTGAGGCCGTCGGAGAGAGGGTCAAAGGGCGAAAGGTTCCGCTCGAAGTAGCTGGCGCGTTCCATTCTCCGCTCATGCTCGAGGCTTCGCTGGCGATGGAGTCCTTGCTGGAGGAGACGGAGTTTGCGGAGCCGGAGATACCGATGGTGAGCGGCGTGGACGGGGCGATCCTGGCCACGGCGGATGATGTGAGGCTGGCGCTCACCAACCAGATGCTCTCGCCGGTACGGTGGGTAGAGGTGATCGCCCGTTTCGAGGATCTGGGCGTGCGGGAGATCGTGGAGGCTGGAGAGGGAGGTACGCTGGTGAGGATGCTGCGGGACTTCAGGGCCGTGGAGATCGAAGGCCGGGGCGCGATGGAGCTGCTGTCGTGAAACGGTCCCTGTCGGCGGTGGAGATCCGGAACCTCATCCCGCATCGCTACCCGTTCCTGCTCGTGGACCGCATCGAGGAAGTCGAGCCCGGTGTGCGGGCTGTTGGGATCAAGAGCGTCACCCAGAACGAACCGTTCTTCCAGGGACATTTCCCGGATTATCCGGTGATGCCCGGTGTCCTGATCGTTGAAGCGATGGCCCAGGTCGGGGCCGTCGGCGTGATGAGCGTGGAGGAGTATCGGGGGAAGCTCGCGCTTTTCGCCGGGATAGATGGCGTGCGGTTCAGGCGTCAGGTGGTGCCTGGGGACGTGCTGACGATGGAAGTCCGGATCGAACGTCTGAAAGGCAAGATCGGACGCGGAAAAGGCAAAGCAACAGTCTCTGGCGAGCGGGTGTGTGAGGCTGACCTGATGTTCGCGTTCGCGGAAGGGGTTGGGGAGCTGTGATCGAAGCCGGAAGGGTAGCCGTCATCACCGGCGGCGGACGCGGTATTGGCCGCTCCATAGCCGTCCGACTCGCCCACGAGGGCGCGGACATCGCTATCTCCTACCGAGGCAACGACGAAGCTGCGGAAGAGAGCGCGAACCTCGTGCGCGAAGCTGGCGTCAGGTGTGAGACCTTCAAGGGCGACGTTGCTTCACAGGATGACGTTGACGCGCTTTTCAAGGGCGTGGACGGGGCTTTCGGGCGCGTGGATATCCTGGTGAACAACGCGGGCATCACGCGGGACAACCTGATGATGCGCATGAAGGAAGAGGAGTTCGATGACGTTCTTCGGACCAACCTCAAGGGAACTTATCTGTGTACGCGGGCCGTGTTGCGCAAGATGGTGCGGGCGCGGTGGGGCAGGATCGTGAACATCTCATCCGTAGTCGGGCTCGTGGGTAACGCGGGACAGGCGAACTACGCGGCATCCAAAGCCGGGCTCATCGGGCTCACAAAAAGCGTAGCTCGGGAGGTGGCGCAGCGCGGCATCACCGTGAACGCTGTTGCGCCAGGCTACGTGGAGACGGAGCTGACCGGGAGTTTGTCAGACAAGGTGAAGGACCAGATCCTGGGCCAGGTTCCGATGGGGAGGTTCGGGGAGCCGGGGGAGATCTCGGAGGTAGTCGCTTTCCTTGCCGGGGAGGGTGCGGGATACGTGACGGGGCAGACCATTACGGTGGATGGTGGGATGGTTATGCAATAATGCGATTTGCGCTACACTACGCGCTGTCACCGATGGGGATGACATAAATTAGAAGTTGTGAGAATAACCAGGGAGGTGCAAGAAATGGAGAGAGACGAGATCCTCGCCAAGATTCAGGAAATAACCGCAGACCGGCTCGGAGTCGAAGAGACCGAAGTGACTGCGGAGGCTTCATTCCGGGAGGACCTCGAGGCCGACTCGCTCGACCTCGTTGAGCTGATCATGGAGCTCGAGGAGCAGTTCGGGATGGAGATCCCGGACGATGATGCCGAGAAGATCACCACCGTCGAGCAGGCGGTGGACTACGTATCGGAGCATCAGGCGGCGTGACGGAGGCTCCCTCAAACGGCAGGGGGCACGCCCTCATTACCGGCGCGGGGGCTATAACGCCCCTCGGAACCGGAGTGGAGAACTTCTGGGACGCCGCCCTTCACGGCAAGAGCGGGGTCGGGGAGATCACGCTGTTCGACCCTTCGCCGTACCCTTCACACATAGCAGGCGAATGCACGGATTTCGACCCCACGGATTTCATGCCGAAGAAACTGGCCCGCCGGATGGACCGCTACGCCCAGTTCGGCGTCGCCGCAGGCGTGGAGGCCGCCGAGAGCGCCGGCATCATGGACACGATCCGCGAAACGCCGGAACGTGTAGGCATCGTGATGGGCAGCGGTATCGGCGGGCTCTCGACCTGGGAGCGGGAGTATCGCGTTCTGCACGAGCGCGGGCCGGGACGGGTGAGCCCCTTCCTCATTACCATGATGGTTCCGAACATGGCGGCAGGGCAACTCGCCATCACGCTCGGGGCGACGGGGCCGAGCCAGTGTCCGGTCCTCGCTTGCGCAACGGGTGGGGAGGCGATAGCTGAGGCGCTTGAGTTGATCCGGCGCGGCGACGCCGATGTGGTTATAGCTGGCGCATCGGAAGCCCCGATCACACCACTTTCGATGGCCGGGTTCTGCGCGATACGCGCGATCTCCACCCGCAACGACGAACCGCACCGCGCGAGCCGCCCGTTCGACTCGGGGCGTGACGGCTTCGTGATGAGCGAGGGCGGGGGTGCTATCGTCCTCGAAAGCCCGGAACACGCCGCACGACGCGGCGCGGAGCCGATTGCCGCCGTCGCTGGCTACGGACGCTCCACCGACGCATATCACGTCACAGCCCCGGACGAACAGGGCCGGGGCGTGGAGCGCGCCATGCATCACGCCCTGGCTGATTCCGGCCTCACGGCGGAAGACGTCGGGCACGTCAACGCCCACGCCACTTCCACCCCGACTGGCGATGGCCCGGAAACCAAGGCCATATCGCGTGTCATGCCACACGTGGCAGTCTCCGCCACGAAGTCCATGACCGGCCACTCTTTCGGGGCGGTTGGGGCGATGGAGGGAGTCATGTGTGCCCTCGCTATCAAGCAGAAGATTTTGCCGCCCACGCTCAACCTCGAAGACCTCGCGGAAGACTGCGAGCCTCTCGATTATGTCGGTAGCGAGGCCAGGAAGGTCCCTGACCTCAAGGCTGCCATCTCCAACTCCATGGGCTTTGGCGGGCACAACGTCGTGGTGGCGTTCACGGGTGTAGAATAATCACGAGATGACTATAAAGGATCTCATAACGATACTGCCGGAACCTTTGCGGCAGCGTTCGTTGACGCATCCTAGCGTCGCCGACCCGTACGAATCCAACGGGCGGCTGGAGTTTCTGGGTGACTCCATCCTGAATACGCGGGTGGCCGAGCTTGTATTCCACAGCTACCCTGAGCTTCTGGAGGGGGATCTCACGCGCATCCGGGCGCATCTGGTGCGCAAGACGTTCCTGGCTGCCGTAGGGCGCGACGAGGGCGTTGAAGAGCTGATCGAAAGTTCCATCATCAACGATTCGGTCATCGCCGACACCGTCGAGGCCATCATCGGGGCCGCATACCTCATAGACCGCGACCTCGTGTTTCGCACGATAGACCACATCTTCAACCCATCCGAGGTTGACACGGACGAACTTCGTGACTGGAAGACGCTTCTTCAGGAGACGCTCCAGGCTGACGGTCTCAGGCCAACGTACCGGGTGCTATCCAAGCAGGGACCGGCCCACCGTCCGAGTTTTACCTCCACGGTTTCTGCGGATGGCCGCGAGGTCGCCACTGGAGAAGGATATTCCATCAAGGAGAGCGAACAGTCAGCCGCGAGGGCGGCGCTTGAGATATTGGGCATTCGTCCCGTACCGCGCTCCCCGGTCGAAGTTCACATCGGAGCGTAACCCTGCAACTTTCGGAAAACCGTACTAAACGGACCGACACTGCAAGCGCGCCGGAGTTACTTGGTTTCGTGACACGCCGATAATCTACCCTCTGGCACGCGACCTTGTACTATGGCAATCCGCAAACATACAGTGTAAGCTGTAAGCGTGAGCGATCGAGACAAGAGGGTGGACTGGAAGCGAGCAGCCTTTGCGGCAGTAGCCGGACTCGCGTCACTAGCAGTGTTGCTTGGAGGGGCAGCGGCGATCATTTTTCTCATGATCGCTACAGTCCCTCTTGGGGCGGCGGGCATGGATCCTATACTTGCGATCATGGGTATCCTGATCGCCATCCCAGGGACCTGTGCAAGTTTCTGGCTGCCAGCATGGGCATTAGGCGCTAGGGGAAGCCAGGCGGCCCGAAGCGTGTTCTTTTCCAGCCTCAACTTTCTGGCATTTATTGTACTTCTCCTCCCTAGAAACACTATGAGCGCCACAGCCAAGCATGCTTCCGTACTACTGATGTTCACAGTAATACCAGCCGTGTTGACCATGACGGCCACATGGCCGAGGATTACGACGTCATACCGCTTCGCATTGACGATCATTGTCGCTACAGTAGTGGTGTACGCACTAGCGCTTGTTGTCTCCCACTCTGTTGCGGATCCTGTTGCGGAGCCCGCCAATAGCTACTACTACGGAGTCCTCGTAGCCGGTGCCTCCTGGGTTCTCGTACCCGCGCTTGCCGGCGCACACCGCTTCGCCCGATAGAAGCGCGAGGCGGCCTCTCATGATATTCGGATTCGATCCGAGTCGTGGTGCCTGATCGCGCTTTTGCTGCGGTTTTCCGTGTTTTGACGCGCCGAAGCGCGTAGAATGTACTCTCAGGTGCTCACGGCCATCTACATCAAGGGGTTCAAGACTTTCGCCCGGCCGGTTCGGATGCCGCTGGAAGCTGGTATCACGGCTGTCGTCGGGCCGAACGGGTCTGGGAAGAGCAACATCACTGACGCTGTGCTCTTCGCGCTCGGGGAGCAGAGTCCAGGCTTGCTTCGGGCAGGGGCGATGGGGGATGTGATCTTCTCCGGCTCCGAGACGCTTCCCGCGGCGCGCACCGCCGAGGTGACGCTGGTTCTGGACAATTCCTCTGGCGGCATCTCGCTGCCTTACGAGGAAGTATCTATCTCTCGTCGGATCTCACGCGACGGCGAAACGGAGTACAGGATCAACGGTTCCGCGGCCCGACTCCAGGACGTGCGGGCCGTCGCGGGAGAGGCTGGTATCGGACGCCACAGCATTCTCAGGCAGGGCGCCGTTGACTCCATAGTTTCAGGGGGACCAGACACAAGTCGGCTCGCCCTGGAAGAGGCTGCGGGGCTCGGGGTGTACAGGAGGCGCAGGCTTTCGGCGAGCCGCCGGCTGGAGCGGGCTGATGCCCAACTCGAGAAGAGTCGCCAGCTCGAAACGGAACTGGCGGGCCAGTTGCGACGCATCGAGCAGGAAGCCGTCGCGGCCCGCGAGTATCGGGAGATCGAATCCCGCTTCCGGCGCTATTCGCTGGCCCATCTTTACCGGACTTCCAATACTGGGCTTGACGCTTTGATCCGGAAGACGGAACAGACCGAGGCTCACGTCGCGGTCCTGGAGGAGCGTGAGGCATCGCTGCGCCGACAGGGGGCCGGGCTGGAGCCGGATCTACAGGAGAAAGGAAAGAAGCTCCGCGAGATCGAGCAGGCGCTCGAAGGGCTCGAAGATGGGACGGAAGAACTCAGGATGCAATCCATCCGGGCCGACAGGGCTTTCCTGCGCCTCGAAGGAGGGATGGGCCGGGAGGCGGATCGAGGGCGTGTGATCTCCCGCCTCGAGGCCGAACTGGAAAGGACATCTGGCGTCCTTGAGAGCCTGGAGAACGAAGAAGCCCAGGCTAAAACGGAACGCTCCGATAAACAGAAATCCCTGGCCGAACGCAGGGAAACCCTATCCTGGGCGCGGTCGGAACGGGAAGCTGCGGAGCGGGAAAAATCCCGCGCCATCGTAAGCCTGGAGAAGCTGCGGACGCGACGTGACAGGGCAACGCTCAGGGCGGATGAGGCCACGGAAATCCCGGAGCAGGATATCGAGGATCTCACACGGATCTCCGGCGAGTTGGAAGACGTCCTCTCCCCAGATTTTCGCGGCCAGATACGAGAAATCCGCAAGGGAATCTCCGTTGCACGGCGGGCCGTGGACGAAGGTCGTTCCGGGGCAGGGCGGCGCAAGGGAGCCCTCGATGCGGCGGTGGGCAGGCTTGAGGCAAGCATTCGGGTGCTTCGCAGTTCGCGGGAGAACGGGGGGCTGGAGACCCGCCTCTACCAGGTTCTGAAGGCGAAGCCGGGTTTCGAGGCCGCAGTGGAGGCGGCCCTCGGAGACTTCGCCGGTGGCGTCCTCGCCGAGAACGTTGACGAAGGAATCAAACTCCTATCCGAGGCCGAGAGGATCGCAGTTCGCCTCGACGCCCATGGGATCGACGCCCACGGAAACCCGCCGGGCACCCCGTTGCTCGACTGCATCGAAGTCCTCGACGGTCGCTACTCCGAGGCCGTTGGACGGCTGCTGCAAGGCATCTACGTGGTTGACAAGACGGGATGCAACACTCCATCGAACGGCTACGTCGCAGTCACCCGATCCGGACTTCGCCTCACCCGGACCAGCGTCAGCCTCCCCGACGGCGGCGGCAGCTTCGTCAGGGAAGCAAGGTTCTCCGAAGCCTCGCGACGCCTGGACGCCCTAATGAAGGGGCCAGGCGCATTGCTGCGTGGGAAGCGCGACGAACTTGCTGATGCCTCAGGGCGACTGGAAAACGTATCCGCGCGCGCCGGAGCTTCGCAAAACCTTGCAGACCGGGTTTCCGGGACCTCGAAGATGCTCCTTAGAGAAATAAGGCGGCGGCAGGGCGCCTGGGAGGATGCCAGGAAGCTCGCGGATAGTAGCCGGAAAGAAGCAGCGAATCTGGAACGCGAGATCTCCACCAATACCGAGTCCATGCAACGGTCGGAAAGCCGCCTGCGCGAGTGTCAGGAGCGGCTGGACTCCGAAGTTGACGCCACCGAGATTACGCAGGCAGACCTGCGCGAAACGGAGAGGCGCCACGATCGTATAAAAGCTGCAGTGCGCGAGGCTCGCAACCGCCAGCGGGCAATCTCTGAAAGGCTGGAATCCCTCAATCAAGCGCCACTGGAGGAAGCGCGCACCAGGGTCGAAGTGTCGCGCCGCGCCGCCGGGATCTCCGCCCGACTCGCCGAGGTGGTGCGCGAGCGCAGGGGCAGCCTGCGGCGCTCGCGTTCTGAGACCGCTGACAAACATCGCCGCATCTCCGCCGAGCAAACCGCCATAGCCCGCCAGGCTGCGGAGTTGGCCGGGGAACTCGCGGCCGCCCGCGCGAACGCCGGGCAGGCCCGTACAGAGCTAGGCTCAGCCAGGGAGGCCGCCGAGTTGGCGGAAGAGGAGATCGGCGCGGAGTGGGGGGCGACCATCGAAGATGCCCGCCGGGAATCCGAGCAACTCCCCGCAGACATCGAGGCCGAGCGGCGCCGACTGGCGCGCAAACTCCACCGTTTCGGTGACGTCAACCTGCTCGCCCTCGCCCAGCAACAGGGACTCCGCGAGCGGCACGAGTTCGTCTCGGCCCAACGCGCCGACGCCGAAGCCGCCTCAAGCGAGCTTTCCCGCATAATACAAGATATAGATGGGGAGATAGAGGCACGGTTCTCCGAGACGTTCCGGGGGGTGAAGGCGGCGTTCACGGAGATAGTGCCTCGCATGATGCACGGGGCGAGCGGGACGCTGGAGCTTTCGGAGGAGGGCGTGGAGATACTGCTTCGTCTCGGGCGGCGCGGATACAAGCCTTTGCGTGTGTTGTCGGGCGGAGAGCGATCGTTGCTTGCGCTGTCGTTTTTGTTCAGCATCTTTCTAAGCCGTCCCGAAGGCGTGGCGGGGACGTTCTGCGTGCTGGATGAGGCTGAGGCTGCGCTCGACGACCTCAATCTGGCCCGTTTTCTATCCGTGGTAGACTCTCACAGGATCGGCGGGCAGTTCCTGCTGGTTACCCATCAGAAACGCACGATGGCAGCGGCGGACGTTCTCTACGGCGTTACGCAGGACGCCTGGGGGGCCACCGTGATCGTATCGAAGCGTATGCAGGGAGATTAGAACAACGGTAATGGCGCGCTCTTGGCGTAATTTTTTCAGGAAGACCGAAGAACCGGAACAGGAGACGACCCAGCCAGCGGAGGAAGCCGAAGCGCCGGATTCCGCAGGTACGGACTCCACCGCTGAAGATGTCCCGACCGAGGAGGTGCGGGCCCAGCGGGAGACGCTCCAGGCTACGAAAGTGCTCGAAGAAGAGGCCGATGAAGAGCAGGCCGATGACGAGCCTGTTGATGAAACGTCGGAAGAATCTCTACCCGAGCCCGACGTTGTCGAGGAAACATCTGATGAAGAGGCAGCCGCTGAGGAGCAGGAAACGAGATCTGGCGGTTGGTTCGGGCGTCTGCGGACGGGTCTCAGGCGGAGCCGGGAGTCCGTGGTCGGGCAACTCAACGCGGCTATCGCGGAGTTCCGTGATACCGAGGACGAGGAATTCTGGGAGAGGGTCGAGGAGATCCTGATCTCCTCTGACGTCGGCGTGAAGACCACAAGCAAGCTCGTTGGGGAACTGGAGCAGGAGGCGCTGGAGCGCAATATCACCAGCGGCGAACAACTCAGGGCGTTGATGATCGAACACGCCGAACGGATGCTCGCCGGGCCTGTCGAGCTGGACGTGTCCCACAAACCGACGGTGATCCTGATGGTCGGCGTCAACGGCACGGGCAAGACCACCACCATAGGTAAGCTGGTGAACTTCCTGCCAGGGAAAGCCATGCTCGCCGCCGGAGACACCTTCAGGGCTGCGGCAATCGAGCAGCTTCAAAGGTGGGGCGAGCGGGTCGGGGCGCCTGTCATAGCGCGCGAACGTGGCGCAGACTCGGCTGCGGTCGCCCACGACGCGGTAGAGGCTGCGAAGCTTGATGGTGCGGACGTTCTGCTCATAGACACGGCTGGACGGCTGCATACCAAGGTCAATCTGATGGCAGAGCTAGAGAAAGTGCGCCGCATCATCGAGCGTCAGCTACCGGGCGCTCCGCACGAAGTATTGTTGACGGTGGACGCGACGACAGGGCAGAACGGGTTGCGGCAGGCGAAGATGTTCAACGAGGTTGTGAACCTCACAGGGATCATCCTGACGAAACTGGACGGGACGGCGAAAGGTGGCATAGCACTCGCCATCGCGAACGAGATCGGGGTTCCGATAAAGTTGATCTCGGTCGGTGAGCAGGTAGGCGACCTGCATCCGTTCGATGCCAGGGAGTTCGCGGAAGCATTGTATGGGGAGCTATAGCATGTTCGATACGCTTGGCGAAAGGCTGAATTCAGCGCTCGACGGGGTCCGCGGCAGCGGCAACCTCACCGAGGATCAGGTGAAGAAGGTCACCCGTGAGATCCGTCTTGCATTGCTCGAAGCCGACGTGAACTACGGCGTGGTCAAGGACTTCGTAGGCAACGTCCGTGAACGGGCGACCGGCGCTGAGGTATCGAAGGCACTCTCGCCGGGACAGCAGATCGTGAAGATCGTGAACGAGGAGCTTGCGAACCTTATGGGCGGCACAGCCCACAAGCTCTCGTTCGCCTCTCGTCCGCCGACCGTAGTCATGCTCGCTGGCTTGAACGGACACGGCAAGACGACCACGGCTGGCAAGCTCGCGCTGTTCGTGCGCAAGCTGGGCAAGAACCCGTATCTGGTCGCCTGTGACACGTACCGTCCGGCTGCCATCGAGCAGTTGCAGCAGATCGGCAAGGAGCTCTCCGTCCCCGTCTATACGGAGGGCACAGAGGAGAAGCCGGAGGAGATCGCGGAGCGCGGCATCAAGAAAGCCCGCGAAGAGGGCTACGATTTCGTGGTCGTTGACACGGCTGGCCGACAGGTCCTTGACATGGACATGATGGAGGAGATCAAGCGGGTAAGGAGCGCCACGAAGCCGCACAACGTTCTCCTCGTCCTCGACGTGGTCACCGGCCAGAACGCCGTGGACGTTGCGAAGGCTTTCCAGGAATATGCGGATTTCGACGGCATGGTGCTGACCAAGCTGGACGGCGACGCACGCGGCGGCGCCGCGCTCTCCGTGGTCTCGGTGACGGAGCGGCCAGTACGCTTCGCCTCCGAGGGCGAGAAGATGAGCGAGTTCGACTACTTCTATCCCGACAGGATGGCAGGGAGAATCCTCGGTATGGGCGACGTGATGTCGCTGATCGAGAAGGCCGAGGCGCAGGTCGACCGCAAAGAGGCCGAGGCGCAGAGCAAGAAGCTCATGTCCGGCAGGTTCACCTTCGAGGACTTCCTGCAGCAGATGCAGATGATCAAGAAGATGGGGCCGCTTTCGAGCCTCATCGGCATGATCCCCGGCATGAACAAGCAACTCCAGGGCGCGAACATGAACGATCTGGACGACAAGGCTTTGGGGCGGGTGGAGGCCATGATCACCTCGATGACCCTGGCAGAGCGCAGAAATCCCAAATTGTTGCAGAATCCGAGCCGGGCGCGTAGGATAGCCCGCGGCTCCGGCTCGACCCAGCAGGATGTTCAGAAGCTCGTCAAGCAGTTCGGCGAGATGCAGAAGATGATGCGGCAGATGGGCAAGGGCGGAATGCCCAAACGTATGCCCAAGATGCCGTTCAGATAGATTGTCGAGAGTTGAAAAACAGAAAGGTGAAGACATGGCGGTAAAGATCAGGCTTGCAAGGCGCGGCTCCAATCGGGCGCCGTTCTACCGGATAGTGGTAGCGGATTCCCGCAGCCCGCGCGACGGTCGGTTCCTCGACCGGATCGGAACTTACAACCCGCGCACCCAGCCATCGGATATCCAGGTGGACGTGGAGAAGGCGAAGGAGTGGCTCGGCAAGGGAGCGCAGCCCACGGATCAGGTGAAGAAGCTGCTCCAGATCTCCGGGGCGCTTTAAGAGACCGTGGATCGCCTGGAAGACCTTCTGACGTTCGTCGCCCGCTCGCTCGTGGACGAGCCGGATCAGGTAGAGGTGTCGAGCACCGAGGACGACTCACGGGTGGACCTCGAATTGCGCGTCGCGCCCGACGATGTCGGGAAGGTAATAGGACGCCAGGGCCGGACGATACGGTCCATCCGCACCGTGATGAAGGCCGCCTCCGTGAAGATTGGCAAACGGGTCAACGTGGAGGTTGCGGACTAACCTCCGTGGATGATCTCTCTGACCCGGTCGTAATCGGGATCATAGGCTCTACTCACGGTGTACGCGGAACCGTCCGTGTGAGGCCCACCGGCTCGGGAAACCACCTTCGAGAAGGCGTCGAACCAATCCTTGACGGCATCAGGCGGCGCATCACTCGTTCGCGCGAGACGCCAAAAGGATATCTCGTAGATTTGGAAGGTATTTCCGGCCGTCCAGATGCGAAGATGTTGCGGGGCAAGGAACTCACCCTCGAACGCTCGGACCTCGACGCGCTGGGTGCGGATGAGGTCTACGTGGGAGATCTCGTTGGCATCGAGGCGAGAGACGAATCGGGTGAGAAGATCGGCGTCGTGGTAGAGACTTTCGAGACACCGGCGCACGAAGTCCTCGTCGTTCGTAGGGAGAACGAAACGAACGGTGCGGAGCACTACGTACCTTTCACCATGGAACACGTGCTGGAGGTGGATCTCGAATCCCGGCGCATAGTGGTTCGTCTGCCGGAAGAGTAGTTGCCCGTGAAACGCGTTGACGTATTCTGTGTCTTTCCCGGAGCGGTCGAGGCTGCGGTACGGGTCGGGGTCGTGGGAAGGGCGCTGGAGCGCCGTATCGTGGAACTACGGACGTTCGACCTGCGCGAGTACGCGCCGGGAGGACGAATAGACGACATGCCATTTGGCGGGGGCGCGGGGATGGTCGTGCGGGTGGACGTGATCTCCCGTGCCCTCGAAGCCGTCTATGGCGTTCCGGCGCGAGAGGTGAAGCGGGATCGGCGCGTGGTGCTGACTGAGGCATGGGGACGTCCGATCACGCAGGGTTACGTCGAGGAAGTGGCGTCAGGTGAGGATCTCACCATCATCTGCGGACGGTACGGCGGGATGGACGAGCGGGTGCGGGAGGAGATCGCGACGGATACGGTTTCCCTTGGGGATTTCGTGATGTCAGGGGGGGAGATCGCGGCTTCGGCGTTGGTGGACGCCGTGATCCGTCGCCTCGAAGGCGTACTCGGGAACAGGGAGAGCCTGATCGGGGAGTCTTTCTCTGACGAGGAGATGCTCGGGCCACCACAATACACGCGGCCATCGGTGTGGGATGGAGAGGCCGTGCCCGGCGTGCTATTATCCGGCAATCACGCCGAGATACGGGCCTGGCGCGAGAGCCAGGCCAGAGAGAGGGCGCGAGCCAGGGACTTTTGAAGGCATATCCCCTGGTTCTTCGTATGGCCACCAGGAGAGGAGCCCAGAATGATAACTAGCGAGAACGTGCAGCGTAACGATGTCCAGTTCCGGCCGGGGGACACGGTTCGTGTCCACTACCGCGTCATCGAAGGTAACCGGGAACGTACCCAGGTCTTCGAGGGACTCTGTCTGGCGCGAAAAGGCAGCGGCATCGGGGAGACTTTTATAGTCCGAAAGAACTCTTTCGGGGTCGCTGTCGAACGCATCTTTCCCTTGCATTCCCCGAAGATTGCGCGCATAGAAGTCGCATCCCGCGGCGCCGTGCGCCGGGCGAAACTCTACTACATCCGCGAAAAAGTCGGCAAGAAGGCCCGCGTCAAGAAGGCGAAGTAGCCTCGGGCATTGCCCCGCTCCCGCCGGAAAGAGCCTCCGGGGAGAGCGCTCTACGCGTTCGACGCAGCGTGGGTGAACGAACGCGGTGGACCCCTCGCTGGCGCCGATGAGGCTGGCAGGGGATCGCTGGCAGGGCCGCTCGTCGCGGCTGCAACGATACTCGACGGAAACGTCATCCCCGACCTCGACGATTCCAAGACCCTGAGCCCCGTGCACAGGGAGCGATTGTTGGAAGAGGTTATCGGTGGCGCCGAGGCCGTCTCGGTGGTCGCGCTGCCGGCGTGGTGGATCGACAGCCACGGCCTCGGCGCGGCCAACAGGGAAGCACTTACGCGGGCGATCAAAATTCTTGAGCCGCAAGCCGGTTGTGCCCTGGCCGATGGCAACCTCAAGCTCGGCCCCGACATCGAATGCCAGCCTCGGGCCGATGGTTCGAGTGCGGCGGTCGCGGCTGCCAGCGTGGTTGCAAAAGTCTTGAGGGATCATGCGATGCGCGTCCTTTCCGTCGAGCATTCCGACTATGGTTTCGATAGGAACAGCGGATATGGAACGCCGCAGCATCGCCGGGCGCTCGCGGAGGCGGGTCCGTGCCGGGTCCATCGCATGAGCTACGCCGGGGTCGGAAGCTGACGAGCAAAGAGGCTGGGGATCGGGGGGAGGAGCTCGCCCGCCGCTACCTCATCCAGCACGGATACTCGGTGGTCAGGCGCAACTACAGGACGCGATACGGGGAGATCGACCTGATCTCCCGTCACGGAGATACCCTTGTCTTCGTCGAGGTGAAGCTCAGGCGCGGCACGGGATACGGCGATCCACTCGAAGCCGTCACCGAACGAAAACAGGCGTCTATTCGCGCCATCGCCGAGCAATATCTCGCCGAGGAACAGCCCGAGTTCGAAGAGGCCCGGTTCGATGTGATCGGGATACTCATCGAAGGCGGTTCATATAGCATCCAACACGTCGAGGATGCCTTCTGAGACGGATTCCGGGGCGAGAACGGGATCACGTTGCTATATAATTCACGAACTTCTGTTGCATGGTTGCCGGAGAGTGCCGGGTGAGCGGGGATACAGAGAGGTCGGGTCACGCTGCGTAATGTCTGTCTGCCGGGCTCATAGCCTCACGCTCTCTGGCATAGACGCCTTGCCGGTCGAGGTCGAGGTTGACGTTAGCCCCGGTTTGCCCGGTTTCTCGATAGTCGGGTTGCCCGACGCCGCAGTGCAGGAGGCGCGGGAACGGGTGAAGGTGGCGATTTCCAACAGCGGCTACAAGTTCCCCACGAAGAAGGTGATAGTCAACCTGGCGCCAGCCCACCTTCGCAAGGAAGGACCGGCCTTCGATCTGCCCATCGCGCTCGCCGTCCTCGCAGTCTCTGGCGCGGTTCCGGCAGAGAGCCTGAAAGATGCTGGCGTTGTGGGAGAACTGTCCCTGGATGGCGGGTTGCGGGGCGTGCGCGGGGCGCTGTCCATGGCTGAGGGCGCGCGCCGCGAAGGCCTGCGGCGGCTGGTGCTACCCGAGATCAACGCCAACGAGGCGGCCTCCATCGGCGGCGTGAAAGTCTTTGGGATTCGGACATTGCGTGAAGCCGTGGACTTTCTCGGTGGGGCGCACGAGGTTGCCCAGGCTGTCCCCGAGGGGAACGATGGCAGTCCGGGTAACACGGAGACGGTCGAGGATTTCGCGGACGTGGCTGGACAGAGCTTCGCCAGGCGGGCGCTTGAGGTAGCGGCGGCTGGTGGCCACAACGCCATCATGAGCGGACCCCCCGGCTCTGGAAAGACCATGTTGGCCCGACGCTTGCCTGGCATTCTGCCCCCGCTGACCCTGGATGAGAGCATCGAGGTAACCAAGGTCCACAGCGCGGCTGGAGAGGGGAACGGGGCGTTGATCCACGCCCGCCCATTCCGGGCGCCTCACCACACGATCTCCACTTCCGGGCTCGCGGGAGGTGGGAGCAACCCCCGTCCCGGCGAGGTCTCGCTCGCGCACCACGGCGTGCTGTTCCTGGACGAGTTCCCCGAGTTCAACAGGCCGACGCTCGAAGTATTGCGGCAGCCGCTAGAAGACGGGCACGTCACCATCTCCAGGGTCGCGGCGACGCTCAGTTACCCCGCTCGGGTGACTCTCGTCTGCTCGATGAACCCGTGTCCGTGCGGATATGCCGGGGATAAGCGCCGGACTTGCCGGTGTTCGGCCGGGCAGATCGAACGTTATCAGGGCCGTATATCTGGGCCGCTCCTGGATCGCATAGATCTTTTCGTTGACGTGCCGCGCCTGACGCGCCAGGAATTGCGGGGCGGATTGGCGGCCGAGCCTTCGGCGGTGATCCGGAAGCGGGTGGCTGTCGCCAGGGAGACCCAGGTCCGTCGCCAGGGGGTTCCCAACTCCGCGCTTGCCGGGGCGCGCCTGCGGGAGGCTTGCAAACTTGGGGGCGATTCGGAGGCGTTGTTCGGGGCGGCCATAGATCGGATGGGCCTCACCGGGAGATCCCACGACAGGGTGCTGCGGGTGGCCCGAACCGTAGCCGACCTCGCCGGGGAACACGACATCGCCGTCGAACACCTCGCCGAGGCGCTCAACTACCGGAGGTCGAGCTTCCTTGACCGGTAGCGAGAGATCCGCCTACCTCTTCCTCTCGCTCTTGCAGGCGCGAACCGGAACGAGCTTCGTGTCCCGCCTCGGTGAAATTCCCCTCTCGGAGATCCCGGAGATGCGCGCAAGCGAACTCGGGGAACGGGTGCGAATGACCGAACGCGCCACCAAAGCTTTCGATGAGTTGAGACAAGGCTTCGACCCGGAGAGCGTACTGGGCGATGTCGAGCGACTCGGTATCTCGGTTGTTACGCTGGCTGACGAAACGTATCCCGAACGCCTGAAGGCCGTGCCCGACCCTCCACCGGCGCTGTATGTGGACGGGGAGTTGCCGATGCCGGATCTCCCCTCGGTGGCGCTTGTGGGGTCTCGCAAGGCATCAGTGAGCGGCCTCGACACAGCCCGTTCGCTGGGCCGCGCGCTCGGGGAACGCGGCGTGTGCGTGGTGAGCGGGCTGGCGCTCGGCGTGGACGCCGCCGCGCACGAAGGGGCTCTGGAGGCCGAAGGCGTGACGGTTGGCGTGCTTGGCTGCGGGATAGACGTTGTATATCCCCGGAGCAATCGGCGGCTCTTCGGGCTGGTCAGGGAGAGCGGGGCGATAGTCTCAGAGTACCATCTCGGGGAAGCGCCGCTCGCGTGGAGGTTTCCGGCGAGAAACAGGATCATCTCCGGTCTCTGCCAATCCGTCGTGGTGGTCGAGGCCGCGGAGAAGAGCGGCGCCCTCATCACCGTGCGCCACGCCCTCGATGCGGGGGCCGACGTGTGGGCCGTGCCAGGGCCGCCCGGCCTCCCTGAATGCCGGGGCTCGAACAAGCTCATCGCCGACGGCGCCGGGTGCTTATGGGACATCCCTGAGTTCGTGGACTCGGTAGCCCCCTTGCCCGTCGAGCCGGTGCGGGCGAAGGCATCCCGCCTCGACGCTTCGGTGCCAGCCGGACTTCCCGAGGGAGAGGCCGCTGCGCTGGCTGGCGTCGGCTTCGAGCCAACGGCGGTTGATGCTGTCGCCGGACGGAGCGGGATGCGGATGCAGGAAGTCCTTTCCGCGCTCGCGCTTCTGGAACTCAAGGGCTACGTCAGCCGGGACGGCAGCGGCGCTTTCGTTCGGAGAGCCGGAGGATAAAAGGTCGGGCTCCTGGCCGAATCCGATGTCCCGGAGACCGTGGCAGGCTGGCCCGTGTAGGGAAAGGCGATGTGGAGTCCCGCACCAGCCACCTCCGGGGCCGGCTGGTCGTCGCGTACTCGCCGCTTGCCGAATACGCGGTCATCTGGGGTGGGACCCTAATGGCGGGAGTCTTGAATCACGAAGACCTCATGTCCTCGGGCGCTTAGTCTTCTTTGGATCCAAAGTCGCCTGAGACATACAGACCTGGCGCCAGAGTGATACCAACACGGCCCTCGCTGGGGCAGGCCGTCTGGACCGGAGTCGAGGGAACATCGTGCGTCCTTGACTTAGACGACGCCTCATGCCTAACATGGCTTTCAGCATGGAAGATCCTAGAGGAATCCTGAGAAAGGTGTTGCTGTTGCTGGGTCTATCCATGATCAGAGAGATGCTGTTCGCATCACTCGTCTGGGCGCATGAGGACGGCGAAGCCATCACTGCCAGGGGCGCGGATACGTTGCCCCTCAACCCGGATGGCACTATATGAGGCGCAGTATGTTCTTTGCGGGAGGAGCCGAGATGGTTAATCGGGTAGCAAAGGTTCGAGTCTTTGTGACGGTGTTGGTTATTCTGATCACAGCTACGTTGTTTGGCACGGGCTGCAATCAGGGTTCGGATCAGAGTCAGGCATTGGATCAACAGCAGGAGGCCTTGGAGGAGGAGCGGCAGAAGAACGAGGAACTCCAGAAAGAGTTGGAGGCTCAGAAGGAAAGGCAGGAGGCTGCAAAGGAGGCGGAGATGGAGCAGAAGATCGCCGCCCTGGAGAAGAAAGTCGAGGAGCAGGAGAGCGAGCCGCAGGATACAGACCAGACCGGGCAGGAATCGAATTCGCAGCCCGACGTAGTCATTGAGAGTAACAGCGACTGGGCGGCTCCTCCCTCGCAGGCACCCGAGGGTGTCGTGGTAGTCTCGCCAGAATATGACGTTGGCGCGGTAACCACCGAAGAGGCCGAGGTTATCAACGCGGCCATTGCTTACTATCAGGCTGCGGAGACAGGCGACTACTACACGACCCACAGCCTTCTCAGCACGGATGATCAGGCACTCTATCCCGTGGATGCGTGGGTAGAGGCGAATACGGCCCTGGACAGCGCCGCTGGCGAATTTATCGTAACGGATGCATACCCAGAGGACATTGGCAACGACTTCCCGACCTATGCTGTGTTTGTCACGGTCTACCTACCCGACGGCAGCTCCTTTGACCGGAAGACTTACTTCACCAACGAGGGTAACGGCTACTGGGCGCACTGGCTGAGTGAGGAAGAGATGGGCATGTTCAGCAACGCTCTGTAGTGTTTCTGGTCCCAAGCTAGCGTCGAGACATCTCTCAGGAAGAGGGGGTACGGTCAAATGACTTTCTCTCCTTACCGCTGTTCGACCGAGCGCGTGGACGGTGAAGTCTCCGAAGTCCGCATCTGCAAACTCGCATAAATGGTGAGAGACTAACCGCTGGCCGTGGTCACGATACCTCTCGTTGACCGCGACTGGCTGGCTGATTCAGGCAAAGATCAAGCGGCAGGCACCGCCCGTGCAGATCTGGAGCGCCGCACCAATCACCTCTCGGACTGGCTGGTAGTCTACTTCGAGTCGTGAGCGATCCGAGACCCTGTGGGCCATCCTGGACGAGTTGCTCGTCAGGACCGGGCCCCGGTGGGTCACGGCCCAGGAGGTGGGCCGAGCCGTCGCCGGGCTGACGCTGGATCTGCGTCAGCCCGGCTGCGGAGAGGAGGGCTCTCGGAATATGGGGCTCGACATCGAGAAGTACCGGATCGGGCGGACGCGCCCACAGCTAGAAGCCGTGCATCCCTTGTGCTAACATCTTCGGGGCCGTAACGAGACGGCTGCGGAACGGTGTTGCTCTCAGAGTCCCGGCTGCGGCGTCTCCAACCACACACGCCTGCGAGAGGGCCGCCTGACGGTGTGCCCAGGTGGTGGCCCGCATTTACACGGTGCGGGTTGCGATGCGCGGGCGGACGACACCAACCACCTGAAAAGGAGAGGTACACATCGTGGAAAGCACAGCACAGCAGATAGGCGTCAGGGAGCTTCTCGGGGCCGGGGTGCATTTCGGGCACCAGGCCAAGCGCTGGAACCCCAAGATGAAGAAATTCATCTTCGCCCAGCGCGCCGGGGTCCACATCATCGATCTGGACCAGACGATCACGTTGCTCGACCGTGCCCTTGCTTTCGCCAAAAGCATAGGGGAAGCAGGGCGCGAGATCCTGTTCGTCGGCACCAAGAAGCAGGCCCAGCTCACCATAGCCGAGCAGGCGATGCGTAGCGGCCAGCCGTACGTGGCAGAACGCTATATCGGCGGCATGTTGACGAACTTTCAGACCATCCAGCCCCGCATCCAGTACTTCAAGGACCTCGCGGTCCGCGTTGATGAGACGCCTGAGGAGGATCGCAGCGGCAAAGACTGGTTCGCCATGACGCGCGAGTTCCAGAAGCTGCGCAGGAACTTCGCCGGCCTCACCGAGATGGAGCGGCTTCCAGGCGCCATCTTCGTGGTTGACCCCAAGCGCGAGGAGCTTCTGGTCAAGGAGGCGAACCGCCTGAGAATCCCCGTCGTAGCCCTGACCGATACCAACTGCGACCCAGAGGTCGTTGACTACATAATCCCTGGCAACGACGACGCCATTCGTTCGATCAACCTGATCTCCAAACTCATGGCGGACGCTGTGCTCGAAGGCAAGGGCGAGGACGAGGTGCATCCAGAGGATCGCCTGGTTCCCCCTGCGGTCGAGGAGGCGCGCGTCGCAGAGGAGATCGCCGCAGGAAACGCTGCTAACGGATCAAGCGACGACAGCGCACCATCAGCCGAAGCGCCAGCCGCCCCCGAACCGGAGGCCACCGACGTGGCAGTGGTTGAGGACGCGGATGTTCCCGTCGAAGTTGAGGCGCCTGAGGAAATGGAAGTGGCGGAGCCCACGGTGGAGGCAGTCCCAGAGGACGCGCCTGATACTGAGGCTGAGGTCACCGACGTGACTGCCAGCGAAGCGCCGGAGATCGCAGAGGCCGAGGCTGAAGCTGATGAGGCAGAGGCCAGCGACGTGGCGGCTTCGGTCGAAGAGGTTGATGAGCCGGTGGAAACCCCGTCGGCGGATGAGGCAGGTAGCGGCGAAGAGGCTGGTGGGGAGCAGGCCGAGGCTGACGAAGAAGGAAACACCGAAGAGCAAGAAGAGGAGCGTTGAGGTTTTGGCAAGCGCAATAGAGAAGATCAAGCAGCTCCGCGAGGAGACGGCGGCGGGTATGATGGACGTGAAGCGGGCTCTTGACGAGTCCGATGGCGACCTCGAAGGCGCGCGCCGGGTTCTCAAGGAGCGGGGACAGACCATAGCGGCAAAGAAGAGCTCTCGGGCAGCGAATGAGGGTTTGATCGAATCCTACGTCCACTTCAACGGACGTATCGGGGTTCTCATCGAGGTGAACTGCGAGACGGACTTCGTGGCCCGCACTCCTGAGTTCAAGGAGTTCGCCCGCAACGTGGCTTTGCACGTTGCATCCAGCGATCCCCTCACGGTCGCGCCTGAGGACATCCCAGAGGATGCGATGGCCGACGAGCGTTCCATGTTCGAGAAGCAGGCTGCCGAGATGGGCAAGCCCGAGAACGTGACGGCGAAGATCGTCGATGGCCGTATGAAGAAGTGGATCTCCGAGCGGGCGCTTCTCACCCAGGAGTACGTCAAGGACCCGGACAAGACCGTCGGGGAGCTTTTGCAGGATACCATCCAGAAAGTCGGCGAGAACGTCGTTATCCGGCGTTTCGTCCGCTACTCGCTCTAACGCGACCGTGGACAACCTCCGCTCCGGCAACCACGACGACCGAGACGCGGCTGACGTGACCCCCGATCTTGGGAGCGTCAGGCGCGTCGTACTCAAGATCTCCGGCGAGAGCCTTGCCGGGGAGCACGGCTACGGCATTAGCCCCGAGAGCCTGGACGCCACAGCAACGGGCGTGATGGAGGCCGTGGAGGCCGGCGCGGAACTCGCGGTGGTAGTCGGCGGCGGAAACGTGTTCCGGGGCTCACAGGTCGCGGACGAGCTCGGCATCGAGAGCGCGACAGCAGACTACATGGCGATGCTCGGGACCGTCATCAACGCGATGGCATTGCAGGCGGCACTGGAAAGGCGCGGCGTCGAGACGCGGGTGCAATCCGCCATTCAGATACAGGAGGTCGCCGAGGCGTACATCCGGCGGCGTGCGATCCGTCACCTGGAGAAAGGCCGCGTTGTAATCTTCGCCTCCGGCACGGGTAATCCTTTCTTCACCACGGATACCGGCGCGGCATTGCGCGCGCTGGAGATCGGGGCTGACGCGCTCCTGATGGCGAAGAACCGCGTGGACGGCATATATGACAAGGATCCAAGGGTCCACAAAGATGCGGTTCGTGTGCGGCGCCTGAATTATATGGATCTGCTGTCACAAAACCTCTCGGTCATGGATCACACTGCAGCGACCCTGTGCAGCGGGGAGAACCTTCCCATAGTCGTTTTCGATATACTGAAGCGCGGCAACCTTGTCAAGATATTGCGGGGCGAACAGGTGGGGTCACTAGTCTGGAGCGTGGACGGCAGGCCGAGGGGCAAAGCGGGGGGCGAAGGAGCATAGAGATGGAGAACATCGACCTTACGGATGCCGAGAGCCGGATGCGTGGCGCCGTTGACTCCGTGCGGCGGGAGTTTGGGAGCATCCGCACGGGGAGGGCGAACCCGGCGATCCTCGACCGCATCGAGGTTGAAGCCTACGGCACGCGCATGGCGCTTCGGAGCGTGGCCAACATCGGAGCCCCGGAGCCGAGGCTGCTGACCGTCACGCCGTTCGACCCAAACTCCTTGAAGGACATCGAGCGCGCAATAATCAACTCGGACATCGGGCTGAACCCGCAGAACGACGGCAAGATCCTGCGCCTCCCCATCCCAGAGCTGACTGAGGAACGCCGTAGGGAGTTGATCCGTCTTGCCAGGAGCATGTCCGAAGAGGGGCGGGTCGCGGTTCGCAACGTGCGGCGCGACGAGATGCGGGACGTACACGAGCTGAAGAAGATGGGCGAGGTCTCCGAAGACGACGAGCACAGGGCCGAGGCCGAGCTGCAGAATCTCACTGACAGGTACGTCAAACGCATAGACTCCGCCCTTTCGGAAAAAGAATCCGAGCTTCTGGAGGTCTGAGCCCTGGAACCTGTGCGAGAACGTCCGGCGGGGCGGCACGAGCGTGTGCTCACCCCCATAGAAGCCCGGCGCACGCCGCGCCACGTTGCGGTCATCATGGACGGCAACGGGCGATGGGCGAAGGCCCGATGGCTGCCCCGTGCCGCAGGCCATCGCGCGGGCGTCAGGGTTCTCACCCCTCTCCTGGAGACGGCAGGAGAGCTCGGCGTCGAGACGCTCACCCTGTACGCCTTCTCAACCGAGAACTGGGCGCGACCGGAGACCGAAGTAAGCACCCTGATGTCGCTGTTTCTCGAAACCGCGAAGGGCAAAGTTCCAGAGTTGAACGAGCGCGGCGCCAGGCTGAGGTTCCTGGGGCGTAGGGAGAAGCTGCCTGAATCCGTGCAGGCAGCCATCAGGGAGGCTGAGGCGCTCACCGCCGCCAACGACAAGCTCGACGTGTACGTCGCCCTGAATTACGGTGGGCGCAGCGAGATAGTGGATGCGGCGCGGCGTATGATCTCAGCGGGCCTCGACCCGGAAGACGTGGATGAGGAGACGTTCGCCCGATACCTGTATGCCCCCGAAGCCCCCGAGGTTGACCTGGTGATCCGGACGAGCGGCGAGCTTCGGGTCTCCAATTTCCTGCTCTGGCAGATAGCCTACGCCGAGTTCTACGTCACGGAAACGCTCTGGCCCGACTTCTCCACCGACGAGTTCCGGCGGGCCATCGAGTCGTTCGCAGCCCGGTCCAGGCGCCGCGGCGGCGTGTAGGAGCGCCAGATTTGCTCCAGTGGCGCACCGTCACCGCCCTGGCTCTGGCCCCGATCGTTCTCGGGGCGATCATCGTCGGTCCACTCGCCGTCTACGCCCTGATCCTGGTCGTCGTGGGCATCGCCGCATACGAACTTTCCCGCGCCCTCAAGCCGCTGCCGTTTCTTGCGGCGCTCGGTGCGGGCGCGTTCCCTGTGCTCCTCTCCATCCCCTACGAGGTCACCGGGATCATGGCCGGGGTTTGCTTCTCGCTGCCGTGGGCTTTGTTCTGGCTGACGGGCTTGCCCCAGACGCGCACGCTAAGGGCGCTGCTGGCCATCCTGCTGATGTCCATCTGGGTTGGGGCTTCGCTCGCCCACCTCGGTTTGATCTCCGGGTCCTCGGATCGCGTAGTCCTCGCCCTCGTGGTGGTTACTGGACCCTGGATCTCCGATTCCGGCGCGTATTTCGCTGGCCGTCTGGCGGGACGGCACCCGCTTTTCCCGACCCTCAGCCCGAACAAGACAGTCGAGGGCGCCATCGGGGGGCTTTTGATGACTATGCTTGTAGTCGGTTGGATCGCCCACCAGTTTCTCGCCTTTTCTATACCAGGCGCCGCGCTCGCGGGCATCGCGATCTCCTTTTTCTCCCAGACTGGAGACCTTTTCGAGTCCATCCTGAAACGCATCCTGGATATCAAGGATCTCGGCACCCTGCTCCCCGGCCACGGCGGCATCCTCGACCGCATAGACAGCCTCCTGTTTACCGCGCCCGCTGTATACTACGTACTCCTCTTTATATGAGATTGCCCACCGAAAACACCCACCCGTGACGCGCCGCGTCACCATCCTTGGCTCCACAGGCAGCATCGGCCGTCAGGCCCTCGATGTCGTGCGGGCGCATCCGGATCTCTTCGAGATAGTCGGCCTCTCAGCCAGCTCGAACGCGAACCTGCTCCAGCAACAGGCCACCGAATTCCATTCCGACTACGTCGCCCTGGAAAACGGCGAATCTTCCGCGCTCGGAGACACGAAAGCCGAAGTCATCACCGGCCCAGGCTCAGCTCGCAACCTGGCCGAAGTTCCAGCGGACATAGTCCTCAACGGCATAGTCGGGTTTGCCGGCCTCGCTGCCACCGTGGCGGCATTGAAGGCGGGAAATCGCCTCGCCCTCGCCAACAAAGAGTCGCTGGTTGCGGGGGGAGACTGGGTGAACACCCTCGCAGGCGACAACCATATAATACCCGTGGACTCCGAGCATTCGGCGATCTACCAGTGTCTGGAGGGGCGGGAAGGCGAGGTATCGGAGATCCTGCTGACGGCTTCGGGGGGGCCGTTCTACGAGTTCGAGGCGGAGCGGCTGGATGCTGCGGGGCCCGAGGACGCGCTCAAGCACCCGACTTGGGAGATGGGGCGTAAGATCACCATCGACTCAGCCACCATGATGAACAAGGGTCTCGAAGTCATCGAGGCGCACCATCTGTTTGGAGTTTCTTACGACGATGTGAAGGTCGTGATCCACCGCCAGTCGGTGGTGCATGGGGGCGTGCTGCTCACGGATGGCTCCGCCATACTGCACGCTGCTTTGCCCGACATGCGGATTCCGATAGCCTGGGGGATGTCGTATCCGGAGCGCGTGGACGTGGGGGCGAAGCGGGTGGGATTCGGCGATGCGTCGTGGACGTTCCAGGAACCAAGGAGCGATGTGTTCCGGTGCCTGCCGCTCGCGGTGGAAGCCGGTCGTGCGGGCGGAGCGCATCCCATCGCGTTGAACGCCGCCAATGAGGTCGCCGTGCAGGCGTTTCTTGACCGCAGGATAAACTTTCCCCGGATCGCAGGCGTTATCGAGGATGTCCTCGAACGTGTCACGCAGGAAGGAAACATGGACAGCATGGAGGCCATAGAGGCAGTGGACCGCTGGTCCCGTGGTGAGGCTGAGAGATTGACAGCGGAGGTCGCGGCGCGATGACGGTCATCGTTGCCATACTCGGCCTGATACTCCTGATCGTTATCCACGAGCTCGGGCACATGCTCACGGCCAAAGCCCTCGGCGTCCGCGTCCCCGAATTCGGCGTCGGCTTCGGACCTGCCATCTTCAAGAAGAAGATAGGGAAGACCGTGTACTCGTTGCGCATCATCCTGCTCGGCGGCTTCGCCAAACTCGCCGGGATGGAGGGCATGACGAGCGTCGGGGTTGACAGGAGCGACCTCGGGCCGGACACGTACCCGGCGAAAGCGCCGTGGCGGCGGGCGCTCATAATCTTCGCCGGTCCATTCGCCAACCTCGTGGCGGCCGTACTGATTCTTGCTGGCGTGTTCATGTTCTCGGGGATCATCACTGGCGCGACGACGGAAGTGGACAAGGTCATCCCCAAATCCTTCGCCGCCGAGGCTGGAATACAGCCAGGGGATCAGGTGGTCTCCGTGGCCGGACAACGCGTCGGGAAGTGGCGGGAGTTCCAGAAAGTCGTGGGCCACCGCAAGCCAGGAGACCCGGTCGAGGTAGTTGTGAGGCGGGATGGAGCAGAGAAGACTTTCTCGGGTGAGCTGGGCTCCGACCCGAACGACAAGAGCCGGGCGCTCGTGGGCGTGCAGCCAGTGCCGATCAAGAAGACCTTCGGGCCGATAGAATCCACGGGGCTCGCCGTGAAGCAGGTGGTGAAGATAACTGGTCTTCTCGGCGGGTTCGTCGGGGATCTGGTGACCGGAGAGCGTAGCTTGCAGAAGAACGTCTCCGGTCCCGTTGGCATCGCCGCTGTCGGCAGCGAGTCCGTGCGCCAGGGTTTCTTCCCGCAATTACTGGCGCTCATCAGCCTCAACCTTGCCCTGTTCAACCTGTTGCCGCTTTTGCCGCTGGACGGCGGGCATCTGCTGTTCATCGGGGCTGAGAAGGTTATGGGGCGTCCGGTGAAGCCCGAGACTATGGGGAAAGTTGCGGCGTTCGGGATAGCGCTGGTCCTAGCGTTGTTCCTGTTCGCAACTTACGCAGACCTTAGTAAACTCTTTACGGGACAACCGTTCATCCGAGAGTAGACTCTAACTACATAGAAAGCTTCGGAGGGATCTGGCACAGATGACAGAGGCAACGATACAGGAACGTCCGGTGACGAGCCGCCAGATCATGGTGGGCGACGTGCCGATTGGCGGCGGAGCTCAGGTAGCCGTTCAGTCGATGACAAACACCCCGACCCACGATGTCGAGGCGACGGTTCAACAGGTGTACGACCTGAACGCAGCCGGGGCAGACCTCGTGCGCGTCTCGGTGAACGGCTCGAAGGCGCTCAAGGGTTTCAAAGAGGTAGTGTGGCGCAGCCCCGTGCCCCTGATCGCCGACATCCACTTCGACTACCGCATGGCGCTCGGCGCAGCCGAAGCCGGGGCCGCGTGCGTGCGCATCAACCCTGGCAACATCGGCACAGACGCCCGTTACCAGCAGGTCATCGAGAAGTGCAGGGAGACCGGCGTCGCCATGCGCATCGGCGTGAACTCCGGCTCCGTGGAGAAGCGTTTCTGGAACCTGCCCAAGCACGAGGCGCTCGTGGCGAGCGCGCTGCACAAGGTCGAGATCGCCGAGGACATGGGCTTCACCAACTTCAAGGTCTCCCTCAAGGCCAGCCACGTACCCGAGATGGTCGAGGCGAACAGGAAATTCCGCGAGCATTCCGACGCCCCGCTGCACCTCGGCGTCACAGAGGCCGGAACGAAACTACCTGGCTCTATCAAGAGCGCGGCGGCATTGGGACAGCTCCTTCCGTATGGCATCGGGGATACCATTCGCATCTCGCTGGCTGAGGATCCGGTGGAGGAGATACCTGTCGCTTACCACATCCTCTCGTGTCTCGACCTCAGGCATCGCGGACCGAACGTGATCGCCTGCCCGAGCTGCGCCCGCACGCTGGGCTTCGACGTGATCGGGATGGCCGCCCAGGTCGAAGAGGGACTCAAGCACTACGAGGACCATTTCACGGTCGCCGTGATGGGCTGCATAGTCAACGGCCCCGGCGAGGCCCGCGACGCGGATTACGGCGTGGCCGGGGGCAAGGACGACGGTGTGATCTTCTCCAAAGGCCAGCCGCTCAGAAAAGTCGGCCGCGACGAGATCTACGACGCCCTCTTCGAGGAGATAACCAGGGACGGCTGGAAGTAGTAACAGTCGTCAGGTTCAGGCATCTGGCCATTATTTGTTGGGAACCGATTTGTTGGGTCAACCGATCTGGAGCGCGTTCAAGCGTGTGTGAACGCCTGTTACTCTGTGCTTTCGTGTTCGAAGATTAGTTTCACCGTACCATCCTCGCGTCGCCAGGCGTAGTGAATGCCAATGCGCTCCATAATGGGATGGAAACTGTCCCACATGGCGTCGCCAGCGTTTCGCTTCAACCCCAGGATACGTGAGATATCTTCCGCCGCCGGCCACCCCCTTATGAGCAACTCGACGCGCGCGTCATCTCCCGAGAGCGAGCCCAACGTACAGCCTACTGAGACCGCGTTCATGGCTACCGTCCGCGCGATGTCCAAGACCGGCTGTCCACGTAGCTCGTCCCAGCCGGGCGCAAACTGGCTTCCGAAAAACTCTACGAAGTCTTCTACTGTCAGGCCACGCTCCTTCAAGTAAGAGATCGTAGTGAGGACAAAGGCCGCCGCATTTCCCTGGGCCTGTAACAAAAGCTCCTCGGTAGTGAACTCCGTGCTGGCGGCTTCGCTCATGGAGCCTCCCTTCGATTTGCTAAGCTCGCTGCTATTCGCCCTTCGGGTATTGTACGCTTGAGTACATGAGCGCGCACCCCACAAGGCCACTTGTTGTGGCTACGCTGACTGTTGCACGTATACGTTGGGGTGTGATCTGCTGGACACCCGTTACCTTGTAACCTACATACTCTGATGTAGAATGGTTACCGCTGTACGTGAGCAAGGGGTCCTCGGACCCGTTGCTTTTTTTATCGCTCGAAGAAGGTGAGAGAGACGGCGGAACTGGAGAAAATTACGCAGGTGGTCGAGGCTTCGCTGCCCGATGGGGCTGAGCTTGTGGACGCCCGGTTTTCGGGTGGGCCGCTGCTGACGATTCTGGTCGACCGGACGGACGGGCCGGTTGACCACGAGTTCTGTTCGCGGGTGGTATCCGCAGTGTCTCCGTCGCTTGAGGACGAAGGGTACGACGGCATGATCGAGGTTTCTTCACCCGGCATCGAGCGTCCGCTGACGAAGCCGGAGCACTTCAGGCGCTTCGTTGGCAAGGAGGCGAAGGTTAGAACCGTCGAGCCGCTGGATGGGCGGCGGAACTTCACGGGGATCATCGAACGAACAGATGAGGATGGATTCGTATTAAAACTCCCAGAGGGGGGAGCAGAGGTGGAGATGGCGTTCGGCTCCGTCTCGAGGGCTAACCTCAAGGAGGACATATAACCAGATGAACACTGCATTGTTATCCGCTCTAAGAGAGATAGAGACGGACAAGGGAATACCGTTCGAGACGGTCAAGGGGGTTCTCGAAGAGTCTCTTCTTGCCGCGTACCTGAACCGGGACGAGGCCGACGAAGAGGCAAGGGTCATCTTTGACGAGGAGACCGGCGACCTGCGGGTCATGCGCGACGATCAGGACATAACGCCTGCGGACTTCACCCGCATGGCCGCGTACGTGATGCGCCAGAACTTCATGCAGCGCCTCAATGAGATCCACAACGAGCAGCTTCTCGAAGAGTACGGCGAGCGCATGGGCGACATCGTGACCGGCATCGTGCAGCAGGCGCACCGCAGGATGACGCTCGTGGATCTCGGAAGGGTGGAGGCGATCCTGCCGGCCAGCGAGCAGGTCTCCAACGAACGCTACGAGAACGGCCAGCGCATCAAGGTGTACCTGCTCGAGATCCGGGAGCCGGGCCGTGGACCCGGACTCGTCGTGAGCCGGCGTCACGAAGGGCTCTTGAAGGGCCTCTTCGAACTCGAAGTGCCTGAGATCTACGACGGCCTCGTTGAGATACGGGCGGTCGCCCGCGAGGCCGGGCTGCGCTCCAAGGTTGCAGTATGGTCCAAGGAGCAGGGGATAGACCCCGTCGGCGCGTGTGTCGGGCCGCGGGGGAGCCGGGTGCGGGCCGTGGTCTCGGAGCTTCGGAACGAGAAGATAGACATCATCCAGTGGGACCCCGACCCGGCGCGGTTCATAGCGAAGGCCCTGAGCCCGGCGCGGGTGCGCGAGGTATACCTGGACGAGGACGAGCAGCAGGCTGAGGTCATCGTCCCTGACGACCAGCTCTCGCTGGCTATAGGGCGCGAGGGGCAGAACGCCAGGCTGGCCGTCAAGTTGACGGATTGGAAGATAGACATAAAGCCCGAGAGCCAGGCCATCGAGTTTGAAGACGAGGAAGAGGACTGGGAGCCGGACGAGGACTCCACCATGCGTCGTTGCAGGGCGGTCCTCTCCAACGGGCGGCGGTGCGCGAACATGGCGCTAGCCGGCTCGCTGTTCTGTGGCATCCCGTCGCATCAGGCTCAGGCCGCCGAGTTCGAGGGCATGGTAGAGGGTAGGGGATCGGATGAGTAAGCGCGTATACGAGATTGCCCGAGAGCAGTCGCTGGAGAGCAGGGAAGTCATTGAACGCTTCAAGGACGCCGGGGTCGATGTGAAGAGTCACTCCTCGACTGTGGATGAAGATGTGTACCAGCGCGTCTTCGGCAACGGCGCCAAAGCCACGCCGAACGGCCGCACCGAGGCGCAGGAGGCAGAGGCCCAGGAAGCTCGGAAGGAAGCCGAGCAGTCCGGGCACGCGGCCACTATCCAGGAGGCCCCGGCTGAGGAGCCCGTTTCTGCGCCGACTGACAAGGGTCGGCAGCCGCGAAAGAAGGATCGCAAGCGCCGCAGGGTTGTCATAGACGCGGGCGCTACCAATCGCGCCCCACGTCCGACTGCCGCTCCCGCCGCGCCAAGGCAGGAGAGCCAGGTTCAGGCGGAGGCAGAGGAGAAGGAAGTGAAGACAGCCGTGCGGGTCGAGCCCGGCGCGGCGCTCCAGGATCTCGCGGAGTCCCTCGGCGTGCCGCCGGCCAGGATCGTGCAGATCCTGTTCAACCTGGGTGAGATGCGAACCCAGACCCAGACGCTGTCCATCGAGGAGATAGAACTTATCGCCGAGGAGATGGGCGTCGAGGTCGAAGTTGCCGCCATCGAAGAGCCAGCGCCAGAGGAAGTCCTCCCTGAAGATTCGCCTGAAGATCTGGTCGAGAAGCCGCCGGTGGTGACGGTGATGGGGCACGTTGACCACGGCAAAACTTCGCTGCTCGACCGCATCAGGCGGGCCAACGTGCAGTCCGGTGAAGCAGGGGGCATCACCCAGCACATCGGCGCTTATCAGGTCGAGGTGGAGGATGGCCGCAAGGTCACCTTCGTCGATACGCCGGGCCACGAGGCATTCACCGAGATGCGGGCGCGTGGGGCGCGGGTGACGGACGTGGTCGTGCTCGTGATCGCCGCCGATGACGGTGTGATGCCGCAGACGGAGGAGGCTATCGAGCACGCCAAGGCCGCCGAGGTCCCGATCGTTGTTGCGTTGAACAAGATCGACGTTCCCAACGCGAACCCGGACAAGGTCTTCGGCGAGCTCTCCGAGCGCGGATTGCAGCCCGAGGAATACGGCGGCGAGACGGTGACGGTTCGCGTGTCAGCCAAGACGGGTGAGGGGATCGAGGATCTCCTGGAGAATCTGCTGGTCGTTGCGGAACTCGAAGATCTCAAGGCCAACCCAAACGCCCCTGCGAGCGGATACGTGATCGAGGGCGAGCGTGACCCTGGCCGCGGTCCCGTCGCAACGCTCCTCCTGAGCCGCGGCACCCTCCACAAAGGTGACACGCTGCTTGCGGGCACAGCATACGGACGGGTGCGGGCGATGCTGGACTACACGGGACAGCGCGTACAGGACGCCACGCCAGGGGAGCCGGTCGAGGTGCTCGGCCTCTCCGAAGTGCCGGAAGCCGGTACTCGTTTCGAGGTAGTCGAGCGTGAGCGTATCGCCCGTGACAGGGCGCAGCATGCGGCGTCGGCGCTGCAGCGGCAGGAACTCGCGCAGGGCGGGAGCCGCCGGACGCTTGAGGAGTTGCTCGGCGAGGGCGGGAGCCAGGACCTCAACCTCGTAGTCAAGGCTGACGTTGCAGGCTCCGTCGAGGCCCTCAAGGAGGCGCTCGCCAAGCTCACCAACGACGAAGTGCGGGTGAACATCGTCCGTTCTGGCGTCGGGGCGCTGACAGACTCCGACGTGATGCTCGCTTCGGCATCCGATGGCATCCTGCTCGGCTTCAACGTCAGGCCGACCAGCACCGCCAAGCAGGTCGCGGAGCGTGAGGGCGTCGAGATCCGTACATACGACGTGATCTACAAGGCGCTCGAAGAGATCGAAGCCGCCATGCGCGGCATGCTCGCCCCAGAGGAGCAAGAGCGTGAGACCGGCACCGCGGAAGTACGTCAGATCTTCCGTGTCCCCAATGCAGGGACCGTCGCCGGTTGTTACGTGACGAGCGGTGAGATCTCACGCAACGACCGCGTTCGCGTGGTGCGCGACGGAACCGTCGTCTACGATGGCAACATAGCCTCACTGAGACGCTTCAAGGACGATGCGCGTTCCGTGCGTCAGGGCTTCGAGTGCGGCGTCGGCGTCGAGAACTTCAACGACGTCAAGGAAGGCGACGTGCTCGAGTTCTTCGAGATCGTCGAGATTCCGAGGTAAACCGGGAAACCATTGTTGTACGCGGCCAGGCTGGAGTTGGACCTGCCATACTCCTCCAGCCTCAAGGATAAGCGCCAGACGATCCGCTCCGTCCGCGACAGGCTGCGGAAGAAGAACGTTTCGGTGGTCGAATCGGACAACCAGGATTTCTGGCAGAGGGCAACCCTGGAGATAGCGGTCGCCGCCGTCTCCAGGGGCGCGGCCGAAGAGAAGCGCGAAGAGGTGAGGCGCTTTCTGTTGAACTACGACGAGCTTATGGTCGCCGACTGGCGCGAAGATTTCGTAAAACTCTGATAAGGACATCGCCGTGAGCGAACGTACCCGCAAGATAGAATCGCAGCTAAAGGAGATCGTGGGCGAGGAGGTGGCAGCGCTCGCCGACCCGCGCATCAACGGCCTCGTCACCGTGACGGGCGTGCGCGTGAGCCCTAACATCGCGCAGGCAACCGTCTTCTACAGCGTACTCGAAGGGGAGAACGAGGAAGAGGCGAGGGAGGGGTTGCAGAGCGCAGCCGGACGCATACAGGGCTCCGTCGGGGCGCAAACGCGGCTCCGGCGCACGCCCCGGCTGCGGTTTGAGCCTGATCCCGTCGTGGAAAGGGCAAGCAGAATAGACGCCGCCTTGAGGGAGGTAAAGGCACATGACGTCCCGCACGACGAATAATACAATCAGGGAGATCGCAGACTTCCTGCGGACCCTTGACCGCGTAGCCGTCACAACCCACGTTGGGGCTGATGGTGACGCCATCGGAACCTCGGCCGCGCTGGTGCGTTTGATGCGGCATCTCGGCGCAGAGGCGGTGTTCTGCCACGCTGAGGAGGTTCAGGGATATTTGAGGTGGCTGTTGCCGGATGAGCCATTGACCGAGATGCCTCCGGATCACGACCTGCTAGTCGTGGATACTTCGCGGCCCGACCGAACAGGCGTTCCCATCCCAGACGCCGGGGCGCGCCTGAACCTCGACCATCACGAAGACAACCCGTACTACGCCGAATACAACCTGGTCAACCCGAAGGCTTCAGCCACGGCTGAACTCGTCGCTGGGCTTTACCGGGAACTCGACGTGCCGATTGATCGCGACGCCGCCGATGCCATCTACGTCGGCGTCAGGACTGATACTGGCGGCTTCACGTTCAGAAACATCTCGCCCGTCGCCCACGAACTTGTCGCTGACCTTCTGCGGGCTGGCGTGGTTCCGGCAGAGGTGAACGAGAAGATCAACCGCAGGGGTTCCATCGAGCAGCTCAAGGTTGTCGGGTCCGTGCTCGCCAGCGCAGAAAAATTTGGCGAGGCACTCGTGGCTACCGTGGACAACGCGGACTACGAGCGTACCGGCGCCGGTGAGATCGACTCCAAAGAGGCCATCGACCAGCTCCGCACGGTCGAGGGCGTTGACGTTGTTGCCCACCTGCGTGAGGTTCCAGGTGGCACCAAGGGTTCCCTTCGCTCCGAGACCGTGGACGTTGGCGAGGTCGCCCGCCGCTTCGGGGGTGGGGGACACAGGCTGGCAGCCGGATACACCCGAAAAGGCATGAGGCCACAGGAGGCCAAAGAGGAATTGCTAGAGAACCTCGAAGGCGTAGTGGATCTCGGGGGCGGACGATAGCCCCAAGCGCCCCATCCGGCGCCATCTTGCTGGACAAGCCGCCAGGCATCACCAGCGCGGGCGCTGTCGCCGTGGTGAAGCGTCTGCTTCCCAGGAAAACCAAGATCGGCCACACGGGAACTCTAGATCCCCTGGCGACCGGCCTGCTTGTGCTAGTGATCGGTCGTGCCACTCGCCTCTCCCGTTACGTCACGGACCTGGACAAGTCATACGTTGCCACAGCGCGATTCGGGGCAATCTCCGATACCCTGGACGCAGAAGGTGAGATCCTGACCCTCGATGCTCCGATGCCTGACGAAGATGATCTGCGGTCAGCGATGCAACAATTCACCGGCGACATCACGCAGATACCACCGATGGCCTCCGCAGTGAAGGTTGGAGGAGAACGACTATATAAAGCGCACCGCCGGGGTGAGACAGTCGAGCGCGAGAGCCGCCCGGTAACCATCCACTCCTTCTCGCTCACCAACCTGGACATTGCCTCTCAGACTGCCACGTTCGAGATCTCATGCAGCAGCGGAACGTACGTCCGCTCCCTCATCGCGGACCTCGCCGACTCGCTCGGAACCGGCGCCCACCTCACGGCCCTCCGCCGCACGAGCATCGGAGATCTGAACCTCCAACATGCCACAACCCTCGACCATCTCACGGAAGATAGTGTCTATAACCACATAATACAAACAAACGCTGTGGTTGGACATCTTCTGATTTTGGGCGTGGGGGGGCGAACCGAGAAGATGGTACGCAGCGGACGTTCGCTGGAGGCGGCTGGGATAGAAGGTCCGTACCGGATTATGGGCGGAGATGAGCTTCTTGCCGTGTACCGCGATTCAGGGAATGAGGCGCGGCCCGAGGTGGTTCTGTGCGGGGAGTAGTGGCCGTGCTCGGCAACTTCGATGGTGTCCATCTCGGGCACCGGGCAGTGTTGCGGAGAGGGTTGGAAGTCGCAAGGGAGCGTGGGGTGGAATTGGTAGCCGCAACGTTTGATCCGCACCCTCGGGCTGTCTTGTGGCCTGGCGACGAGCCGAAGTTGTTGACTAGCCTGGATCTCCGTCGTGAAGAGTTGGTTCGGCAGGGTGTGGGCGAGGTTTATGCCATCCACTTCGACAGGGCGCTCTCGAAAAAGACCCCGGAAGAATTCGTGCGAGATGTGTTGGTTGGGGAGATCGGAGCGAGAATCGTCGTCGTTGGCGAAAATTTCCGGTTCGGACATCGGGCGTCGGGAGATTTCGGGGATCTCAAGCGTCTCATGCGGGAGGCTTGGGGGGATGCGTTCGCGGTCTCGCTCCAGAACACTAGCGGGGCTGAGATCACCTCGACCCGGATCCGGGCTTTGATCGCCGCTGGCGATGTTGGCGAGGCATCGCGTTTGCTCGGGAGGCCGTACGTGCTGCGGGGCGAGGTCATCGAAGGAGACCGGCGGGGGCGGACGATAGGCTTCCCGACGGCGAACGTGCTCCCCGATCCGACCGTGATCGTTCCCGCGCGTGGCGTCTACGCCGGTTTCGTCAGGATCGACGGAAAGGAATATGCGGCCTGCACCAACATTGGGGTCGCGCCGACATTCGACAGGGCCGAGAGCCGGGTCGAAGCGCACCTGTTGGATTTCGAGGGGGATCTCTACGGAAAGACTGCGGACGTGAGCTTCGTGAGGCGGATACGTGAAGAGAAGCGGTTCTCGGGAGTAGAGGAACTACGAGAGCAGATAGCCAGGGACGTGGAAGAGGCGCGCAAGATCACAGATCATACTATTTGATGCATGTGGTAGCATATGACCTTGACGAGATGAGATTGATCACGGATCAAGAGGAGAGAAGAAGAAGTTGGCGGTAGTGGAGAATAAAGAAGAGATCATTCAAGAGCACAGGACGCACGAGGGCGATACAGGCTCTCCCGAGGTGCAGGTCGCTATATTGACGCGACGCATCAACCACCTCACGGATCACGTGCGGACCCACAAGCACGATTTTCATTCGCGTCGAGGGTTGTTGCAGATGGTGGGCAAGCGCCGCCGTCTCCTGAAATACCTGCAGAAGAAGGACATCGAGCGCTATCGTGCGCTCATTGGGAAGCTCGGTCTGCGCCGGTAACGGACAGATTCTTACCGGGCTAATTCACAGCAAGAGGAGAAAGATAATATGCGTTTAGAGATCCCCGTCGGCGAGCGATCCATCGTGCTCGAAACCGGGAAGCTGGCCCGTCAGGCCGGCGGTTCGGTGACAGCCCAACTCGGCGACACCGTGATGCTGTCCACATCCACCCGCAGCAGCGCCCCGAGGCCGGGCGCCACTTTCCTGCCCCTGAGCGTGGACATCGAAGAGAGAATGTCCGCGGCGGGCAAGATCCCCGGCGGCTTCATCAAGCGCGAGGGACGGCCTTCTGAGAAGGCGATCCTGACCTCCCG
This sequence comes from Rubrobacter sp., assembly GCA_013695335.1. Classification (GTDB taxonomy): domain Bacteria; phylum Actinomycetota; class Rubrobacteria; order Rubrobacterales; family Rubrobacteraceae; genus JACDGB01. Next base: position 10,862 of record JACDAR010000157.1, on the reverse strand, counting down.
CCTGACCGACCGGCCACTACGGCCCCTGTTCCCGAAGAACTATCACTACGAGATACAGGTAGTCGGAACCGTCCTGGCTGCGGATCAGGACACCCCTTATGACACCGTGAGCATGGTCGGCGGTTCGGCGGCTCTCGCGCTTTCGGATATCCCGGTCGCGGCGCCCATCGGGGCCGTTCGCGTCGGCAGGAACCTTGATGGCGGGTTCATCCTCAACCCGACCTACGACCAGATCGCGGAGAGCGACCTGGATCTGGTCGTCGCCGGCACCAAAGAGGCAATCACAATGGTCGAGGCCGGGGCGAACGAGGTCCCCGAGGATGTCATGGTCGAGGCGCTGCAACTGGCCCAGGAGAACATTCGGGCGCAGGCTGAGGCCATCGAGGGATGGGCTGCGGAACACGGCCAACCCAAACAAGAGTTCGAGACACCCGAAGAGAATCCTTTCCTGGCGGATTTGCGGGGCCAGTATCTCGACCGCATCAAGGAAGATATCGTTCAGACGGATCGGCGTGCCCGCCGCGACGCCCTTGGTGGGCTGCGCGACGAGTTGATCGAGGGCCGCGAAGAAGAGGACGCTGCCCAGATATCCGCCGCCCTGTACACGCTCGAGAAGGAAGCCTTCCGCAAGCTGTACATCGAGGACCGCAAGCGCACCGACCTGCGGGCGATGGATGAGATCCGTCCGACTTCCGCCGAGGCTGGCGTATTGCCCCGCGTTCATGGAACCGGGCTGTTTACGCGCGGTGAGACGCAGGTTCTCAGCTCGCTGGCGCTGGCCGATCTCGGGCTCGCCCAGAGGCTCGACACCCTCGAGCCGCAGACCGGCAAGCGCTACATGCACCACTACAACTTCCCGCCGTACTCCACGGGTGAGACTGGCCGTCTCGGGACCCCCAGGCGGCGTGAGATCGGGCACGGCGCACTCGCCGAGCGCGCGCTGGTGCCTGTCATACCTGACGAGGATACTTTCCCGTACGCGCTAAGGATCATCTCCGAGGTTCTGGAATCCAACGGCTCTTCCTCGATGGCGAGCGTCTGCGGCTCGACGCTGTCTCTGATGGATGGCGGTGTGCCGATCAAAGCCCCGGTCGCTGGTGTGGCGATGGGCCTGGTCAAGGAGGGCGACGACTACGTAGTCCTCACAGACATCCAGGGCCTCGAAGACCACATGGGCGACATGGACTTCAAGGTCGCGGGAACGCGTGACGGCATCACGGCGCTGCAGATGGACATGAAGATCACGGGCGTCTCAGCCGAGCTTCTGAAAGAGGCGCTCGGGCAGGCGAAGAATGGTCGCCTCGAGATACTGGACATCATGCGCGAGGCGATAGCGGAGCCGCGCCCGGAGGTGTCGGATTACGCCCCGAGGGTCGAGGTGCTGAAGATCCCGAAGGACAAGATCGGGATGCTCATAGGCCCAGGCGGCAAGACCATCAACGCCCTCCAGGAGCAGTTCGGCGTGAACATTTCCGTCGAGGACGACGGTACGGTGTTCGTCGCCGGCGAGGGCATGGTATCCAAGGACGCCGCAGGCGCCATCAACGCCATGATGAAAGACGTTGAGGCCGGTGAGATCTACACAGGCAAGGTCGTGAAGACCACCAACTTCGGCGCTTTCGTCGAGCTTACGCCGGGCCGCGACGGGCTCGTCCACATCTCCCGGCTTGCCCCTGGTAAGCAGCGCGTCGAGCGGGTCGAGGACGTGGTGACCGAGGGCGATACCATCAAGGTGCGCGTCCTGGAGATAGACAAGCAGAACCGCATTTCTCTGGAGAAACTGGAGGCGTAAGACTTGAGCGATCCAAACGTCAGGCACAAGGTTCTTCCGGGAGGACTACGGGTCTTCTCCGAGCCCCTGAACGAGGCGACGAGCGTCGCCCTGGGGATCTGGATCCGGGCCGGTTCCCGGGACGAAGAAGACAAGGTCGCTGGCATCAGCCACCTCATGGAGCACATGCTCTTCAAGGGCACGCCCTCGATGGACGCCCTCGGCATTGCCCAGGCGTTCGAGGGCATCGGCGCCCAGGAGAACGCTGCGACGGGCGAGGAATACACGGTGCTGTACGCACGTTTCCTCCCCGAGCACCTCGACCGCGCGCTGGATATCGTCAGCGACATGATCAAAAACCCGACGCTGGTTGATCTGGAGCGCGAGCGGGAGGTGATCGTCGAGGAGATCAAGATGTACGAGGATCGTCCAGACCAGATGGCAGACGAATACCTCTCTTCCCTGATCTTCCACGACGACACCCTGGGACGCCCGATCATCGGCTCAGCAGAAACGGTGCGCGGCGTGGACCACGATACCCTTCGCGGCTTCCACGGCGACGTATACAACACTGCCAACGTGTTCGTGGTAGGGGCAGGGAAGCTCGACCCAGACTACCTTGAGAGCGCGGTCGAAGATAAGTTCTCCGGGCTGCCAGAGGGCGAGCCGTTCGTGCGCGAGGCAAAGCCGACGCAGCCGGAGAGCCGGTTCTTCTACAAGTTCAAGGAGACCGAGCAGTACCACGTCTCGATGGGCTCACTCGGTATTCCGGCTAGCAGCGAGGACCGCTTCGGTATGGCCGCCCTGAACAATGTTCTCGGCGGCGGTATGTCTAGCCGTCTTTTCCAGGAGGTGCGCGAGAAGCGCGGCCTGGCCTACGCCGTGTACTCCTATCATCAGGGATATTCCGACGCAGGGGCAATAAAGACCTACGTCGGCTCCACGACCGGCAACGTCGAAGAGGCGGTGAAGATCATCTCCGAGCAGCTCGAAAAGGTGCAGGAGGAGACGGTCGAGGCGGAGGAACTCGAGCGCACCAAACAGCAACTCAAAAGCTCCACGCTACTCGCACTGGAGAGCACAGCCGCCAGGATGAACCGCGTCGGGCGCAGCGTCATAACCGACTCGGAACTCTTGAAGCCGGAGGAAATAGCAGAACGCATAGAAGCCGTCACCGCCGACGACATCAGGCGGCTGGCGCGGAAACACCTCAACCTGGACTCAATGTACCTCTCAGCCGTCGGGCCGAAGGAGCTCGACCTCGGGAGGTACCTGAATTAGCAATCAGCCGTCAGCGGTCAGCTATCAGCAAGAACAAGATGCTGAAAGCTGATGGCTTCACAAGGAGGTAATCAGAACTTTTGTTAGACAACGGAACCTTGCAGGTCGTGCCCCTCGGAGGATTGGGCGAGATCGGCAAGAATATGACAGCCGTGCGCCAGCGAAGCGGAATGATGCTGGTGGACGCCGGTATGGCGTTCCCTGACGAGGAGATGCCTGGCATTGATCTCGTCCTGCCCGATTTTACGTATCTGCGGGAACACGCAGACGAACTCAAAGGCATAGTGCTGACGCACGGTCACGAGGACCACGTCGGATCTTTGCCTTACGTGCTGAGGGAATTTCAGGTGCCCGTGTACGCAACCAGGCTCACCCTCGGGCTCGTGAGGAGCAAGCTCCAGGAGTTCGGGATCAAGAACGCGGATCTCAGGGAAGTCCAGGCTGGACAGAGGATCAGCCTCGCATCGTTCGGCGTCGAGTTCGTAGGCGTGAACCACTCCATCCCCGACGCGGTAGCAGTCGCCATCCGCACGGAGGCTGGCCTCATTGTTTTCTCCGGCGACTACAAGATCGATCTTACGCCAATCGAGGGCGAGCCGATGGACCTCGCGCGCTTCGCCGCGCTGGGCAAAGAGGGCGTGCTCGCCTACTTCGGGGATTCGACGAACTCCGAGCGGCCAGGCTACGTGCCTTCCGAGAAGGTGGTTGGGGATACCCTGAACCAGGTGTTCGAGGACGCGGGAGGCAGGATCATCGTCGCCTCGTTCGCCTCGCACATCCACCGCATTCAGCAGGTAATCGAGGCGGCCAAGGAACACGACCGTCTCGTCGGCGTAACGGGACGGTCCATGATCCGGAACGTTCAGATCGCGCGCGATCTGGGATACCTGGACCTGCCGGATAATATGATGGTGGACCAGCGCGACGTGAACAAGGTCCCCGACGACGACATAGCTGTACTTACCACGGGATCGCAGGGCGAGCCCATGGCGGGACTCAGTAGAATAGCCGCAGGCACGCACCGCACCATCGAGGTCGGTTCCGAGGACACCGTCGTGATCTCGGCGCACCCCATCCCAGGCAACGAGCGGGGCGTCTCGCGCACCATCAACGGCCTGATGAAGAAGGGCGCCGACGTCCACTACAGCCCTGTGTCGAACGTCCACGTCTCGGGCCACGCCGCGCAGGAGGAGCAGAAACTCGTTCTCTCCCTCCTCAAGCCGCGCTACCTTGTGCCCGTGCACGGTGAGTTCCGGCACATGCGCCACCACGCGAACACCGGTGTCGCTTTAGGCATCCCGGAGGAGAACATCTTCATCCTGGAGAACGGCGGGTGCCTGGAGTTCCACGGTGGTGAGGCCCGGCGCGTGAAGAACGTCGCGGCCGGGATGTTCTTGGTGGACGGCGGCGGCCTCGCCGACACCTCGACAGCCGTCATGCGCGAGCGCCAGCAGCTCTCGGAAGACGGTATGTTCATAGTGGTTGCCCGCATCGACGCCCAGAGCGGCCAGCTTCTCGGGACTCCCGATGTGATCTCCCGCGGCTTCGTCGCCCCCCAGGGCGCAAACGGGCTAGTCGAGGACTCCATAGGCGTCGTCACAACGACCCTCCAAAGAACTGGCAGCCGCAACATCACGGACTGGGGCGCCCTGAAAAACGAGATAAGGCGCGACCTTTCCAGCTTCCTATCGAACCGCACGAGGAAACGCCCGATCATACTGCCGCTAATAGTTGAGGTTTAACTAGAAGCCACCACCACACCTTGCGTTTGACCCTCAGCCGCAGGTTCATGCGCTAGACTACTGGGCATGGCGACCAGTAAACGGGCCCCAAAGAAGCCTGCTTCGAGAAAGACCACGAGCAAGGATCGCAAACCGGCCACCCGCAAGAAAAAGGGCCCCGGTCCCTTCACGCGGCTCAGGGATTTTCTCTCTCAGGCGATCTCCCGCGAGTTCTTCGGGTTCGTATTGATCGCGGTCGGGCTTTTCTTCACTGCCGCTTTCGTTACGGGCCGAGGCGCATATCTCGGCGACGCCGGCTTCTTCGCCGCGAAGAGTCTGGTGGGGACGCTCGGAGTCTTGCTCGCGCCACTGGCCATCGTGGTGGGCTTATGCCTCCTCGTAAACTGGCTGGTGTGGCGTCGGGCGGCGGGCGCCGCATTTCTTCTCGTGGCGGGGGCAACTACTTTCGCCGCCGGGTTGTCCGAGCGGGCACGATTCGAGCCTTCGTCGTACGCGGATGCTGGCGGTATCGTCGGTAGCGGTGTGTACCACGCCGTGTATCTGGCTGGCGGAACCGTGGGCGCCGCGCTGGCGCTCGTGGTGTTGTATTCGCTTGGGCTTTCCCTGCTCACAGGAATCTCGCTGAAGGCTGTGTTCGACGCAACGGGATCAGCCTCCGGCTCTGCGGCCAGCCGCACCCGCGATGGCTGGCAGGCGTGGCGTTCGCGCGAGAAGCCAGCCGTGGAAAAAGCCACCAAGAGCGATAAATCCGAGAAAACTTCGCGGCGGACGCGGGACCGGAAGCCGTTCGACGAGACGGGTTTCCCCGTTGAAAATATTCAGGAAGAGCCTCCCCCGGTCGAAGTCTACGATCAGGATGTGCAGCCAGCGGGTGAGTTCGAGGTAGTGCTGCCGGAGAGCCGGGCCGTGGATTTCGTGGAGAACAGGGAAGTACCATCAGGCGAGTACGTGCCGCCGCCGCTGACCATGCTGAAGGCGGGGAGTGGGGATCCGGAGCACGACGCGGAGGGGACCAGCCGCAGGCTAACGCGCGCGCTGGCGGATTTCGGGGTCGAGGCGCAGGTAATTCGGGCAGTAGTGGGACCGAGGGTGACCCGCTACGAACTCAGGCTCGGGGCAGGGGTGAAGGTTGGTAAGGTCAGGAACCTCCAGCAGGACATCGCTTATGCGCTGGCGGCCACCGAGGTACGAATTCTGGCCCCGATACCAGGCAAAAGCGCCGTCGGTGTCGAGGTGCCGAACACGAAGGCAGCAATCGTCACGCTTGGCGACGTATTCAGGGAGTATCCGCACGGCAACGACTGGACCCTTCCCGTCGGGCTTGGCAAGGACATCTCCGGTCGCGCTGTGTTCCTGGATCTCGCGGAGATGCCCCACCTGCTAGTCGCGGGCACCACGGGCGCTGGCAAGAGCGTGATGCTGAACGGCCTCCTCACATCGCTCCTGCTCACCACGGATCCCAGGCGGGTCAAGATGGTCCTCATCGACCCCAAGCGGGTCGAGTTGTCTCAGTTCGGGAAGGTGCCGCACCTCATAACCCCAGTGGTAACGGACGTGAAGAAAGCTGCAAACGCCCTGCTCTGGGCAGTCGCGGAGATGGAACGCCGCTACGAGGTGCTCGAGAGGATGGGGACCCGCTCCCTCGAAGGCTACAACGACAGGGCCGAGACCCCGATGCCGTACGTGGTCATCGTGATAGACGAGCTGGCCGACCTCATGATGCAGGCTGCGTCCAAGGTCGAGGATTCCATAATCCGGCTTGCGCAGAAGGCCAGGGCCGTGGGAATTCATATAGTGGTGGCGACGCAGCGGCCATCGGTGGATGTGATAACCGGCATGATCAAAGCCAACATCCCGAGCCGTATCGCTTTCGCCGTCTCCAGCCAGGTGGATTCGCGCGTCATAATGGACACCCCAGGCGCGGAAGCCCTTCTCGGCATGGGCGACATGCTCTATAAACCCGTCTCCGCCATGCGGCCATCCCGTGTTCAGGGCGCATTCATCTCCGAGAGCGAGGTGGGCGAGATCGTCGTTGCCAGCGCGGCATCTGCCTCAGGCGACGCTTCCCCGAACTTCGTCGAAGAGGTGACGCAGCCCAAAGAAGATCCGAAGAAGACTGACGAGCCTGATGATGATCTGCTGCCAGACGCGGCCAGCTTCGTAGTCTCCACGCAGCAGGCGTCCGTGAGCGCTGTGCAGCGGCGTTTCAGGGTTGGATATTCACGGGCTGGACGGATCATCGACGCGCTTGAACGCAGGGGCGTTGTCGGGCCATACGAGGGATCAAAGAGCCGGTCGGTAGTTGCCTCGGAACTCGACCTTCCGCGAATCTTCGAGCAGGACGATGGGAAAAGCGACGCGGTCCCAGATTCATTAGACTTCGGGCCGGAGGGAAGCTGGTAGGGGGTCTATGATAGGATTTCGCAGTTCATGAGTGATGAGGAACATAGCCCTTCTTCGCCGGACAGCCGCAGTATCGGCCCCGAGCTGGAGGATGCCCGCACGCAGAAGGGGCTTTCCTTCGAAGAAGTCGAGCAGGCGACCAAGATCCGCAAGCGCTACCTGGAGGCGTTGGAGCGCGAGGACTACAGCATCCTGCCCGACGCTGTCTACGTTCAGGGTTTCCTCAAAACCTACGCCAACTACCTCGGCCTAGATGGGGATGCGATCTCCCTGGAATTCAGGAGCCGCAGGAGGTCGCGCCGCGAACGCCTGTCAAACGATTCCGAGCCTCAAAGAAGCGAGTTGGAGCAACCCTTGCTCAACGTCGGCGGCGTCTCAGGGGCGCGAGGGCGCAGGATCTCGGGTGGAACCATCCTCACCATCGTGGTGGCAGTCCTTGTTCTCGCGCTTGTGATAGGGGGCCTCTACTATATTGGAAGGGGCTCACAAGCCTACTCCGAAACGAACTCCTCGGCCGCCGCTCAGGATTCTAAAAGTAATGGGAAAGATCAGGCTTCGGGCAAAGGCTCCCCGTCGGACAGGGCCACCGGCAAGAACACCGATCCCACCAAAAATTCCTTTGGACGGACTGAGGAGACCACGATTGAAGCACCATCCGTCGAGACGTTGCAGGCTGAGGTCAGCGTCGACAAGAGACCATCCTGGCTTGAAGTTCGGGCCGATGGGTCTACATCGTTCGCCGAGGTTGCGAGGCCCGGCTTCTCGATGACGTTCGAGGCGAAGCACGAACTTAGCCTCACTACTGGCGACGCAGGGGCAGTGAAGGTGAGTGTGAACGGGCAGGAAGTTGGCGTGCTCGGTGAGAGCGGACAGGTTCTCACCCGCGACTGGACGCTCAAGACCGGCGGTTGATCCACCCGCATTCTCTCCCGTGCGCGCATCTTTGGGGTGTTGGGAGCCCCTGTCGCACCGGTATAATGAAACAGTAGAGAGAAGCCCAGAGACGCAGGCGGTCTGGCATCGAACAGCCGCTGTTTGGAGGATGCATTGGACAAGAGCAAAGCGTTGGGCGCGGCCGTATCCCAGATCGAGAAGCAGTTCGGCAAGGGTTCAATCATGCGCATGGGAGACAGGGAACTGCGGAGGATTCCCTCGATCCCCACGGGCGCTCTGGCCCTGGACCTGGCACTCGGCGTCGGCGGGGTTCCCCGCGGGCGAATAGTGGAGATCTACGGCCCCGAATCCAGCGGCAAAACTACTGTGGCCCTGCACATCATCGCCGAGGCCCAGAAGGCTGGCGGGCTTGCCGCGTTCATAGACGCCGAGCACGCCCTCGACCCAGCCTACGCCAAGGCCATAGGCGTTGACCTAGACAACCTGTACTTCAGCCAGCCGGACTCCGGCGAGCAGGGGCTCGAAATCGCCGACACCCTCATACGCTCCGGCGCGGTCGACGTGGTGGTCATAGACTCCGTCGCCGCGCTCGTCCCGAGGGCCGAGATCGAAGGCGAGATGGGCGACTCCCACGTGGGGCTCCAGGCCCGCCTGATGAGCCAGGCCCTGAGGAAGTTGTCGGGTTCGTTGTCGAGGTCTGGAACGACTTGCATCTTCATCAACCAGCTCCGCGAGAAGATTGGGGTGATGTTCGGCTCCCCCGAAACTACCCCGGGTGGCCGCGCCTTGAAGTTCTACTCCAGCGTTAGACTGGATATCCGCCGCATCGGGGCGCTAAAGGTCGGGACAGACACCGTTGGCAACCAGACCAAGGTGACGGTTCGCAAGAACAAGGTGGCGCCGCCTTTCAAGGAGGTCTTCTTCGACATCATGTACGGAGAGGGCATCTCCAGGGAGGGGAGCCTGCTCGATATCGGCATCGCCCAGGGCGTGGTTCAGAAATCCGGGGCGTGGTTCGCCTACGGAGACGAGCGTCTCGGGCAGGGCAGGGAGAACGCCAAGCAATTTCTCAAGAACAACGAGGATGTCCGCGGCCGGGTCCTCGACGACATCTACGAGAAGCTCGGCCTCGATAGTTCCGGTGCGCCGATCGAAGCTCCTCCCGAGGAAGATTTGCCAGCCGATGAAGTACCTGACTCCCCTGAGGGAATCTCCGGTAGCCCCGACCGCGAGCCAGCCGGGCGTCGCGCTCTCTAGGCGCTTAATTTCGGACGCGGCCAGCGCGGCTGGCCCAGGTATAGCGTGCCCCGAGTAACCAGCATACGCGAGCGGCGGGGCAGGGCTAAGGTCTACGTCGATGGTGAACTATGGGCTGAGATAGACGCCACAGTGGCGGCTGAGCGCGGTCTTTATGAAGGGGCCGCGCTCTCTGACTCGGAACTCGAAGGAGCCCGTGTCGCTGGGGAGCGGGCGCTCGCCATGGGCCGGGCATTGAATTTGCTCGGGTATCGCGCCCGTTCGGAGGGTGAAATCCGGACCCGTCTCCGCCGCCGGGAGTTTGGGGAGGAGACTATCCAGGCCGTGGTGGAGCGTCTCCAGGAACTCGGCTACGTGGACGACGAGGAGTTTGCCCGCAACGTCGCCAGGCAGCGGGCGCGCAAGTACGGACCCCGCAGGGTAACGGCGGACCTCCGCAAGAGCGGTGTGGATTCCGAAACCGCCCAGAAGGCGGTTGACGACGAGTTTGCGGAACATTCCGAGCTCGACGACGCTTTATCCGCGGCATCGCGGCGCTATAATACGGGAGGGTCCGACGCCGAGGCGCGCCGGGTCTACGGCTTTCTGACGCGCCGGGGTTACTCGGCGGACGTTTGCGCAGAGGTCGCCCGCAGGTATCGGGAGGCCGGGTCGCCGGAAGCCGGTGAATAGTCGGGAACTATGATCCGGCCGCCGCTAGGGCGGCCTTGTTGGAGGACAACTCGTGACTTACCTTTTTCTGGTCCTGGGACTGGCCGCCGGGCTCATCCTCGGCGCCGTCCTGGGGTTCTTCTTTTACAAGCGGTTTGTGGCCTCCCGTCAAGCGGGAGCGCGGGCTGACGCCGATTCCATAATCGAGGATGCCAAACGCTCCGCGGATTCAGCCAGGCGCGAATCCGAACTGGCGGCAAAAGAAGCGGCCCTGCGGATAAAAGACGAGGCCGAGGCGGAGGTACGCTCCAGGCGGGCTGAGATCTCACGCATCGAAGAGCGCCTGGACAACCGGGATACGGCCCTCGACCGGCGCGGCGGTGAACTTGATGAACGCCACCGCCGTCTCTCTGAGGCCGAAGAGAAACTCCGGTCAGCGGAAGAGGATCTCAAATCCCGCGCGGCTGACCACGTGCGGGCGCTAGAGGAGATCGCAGGTCTCACCCGCGCAGAGGCGGAGAGCAGGCTGTTCTCCAACCTGGAGTCGGAGCTCGAGGGCAGGCTGGGCAGGCTCGTGCGCGATAGGACGATGGAGGCCGAGGAGCTGGCCGACGTGGAAGCGCGCAGGATCATCTCCACGACCATGGAGCGGCTCGCCTCCGACCTGACTGCGGAGTCCACCGTCAAGGCTGTAGCTTTGCCTTCAGACGATATGAAGGGCCGCGTCATAGGCCGCGAGGGCAGGAACATCAGGGCGTTCGAGGCGGCCACAGGGGTGGATGTGATCATCGACGACACCCCCGAGACCTTAGTGCTTTCCAGCTTCGATCCGGTGCGGCGCGAGGTGGCCCGCGTCTCGATGG
>JACDAR010000220.1 GCA_013695335.1 Rubrobacter sp. | reverse complement strand
CGTAGGCGTTTGAGAGGTACTGGTATGGCTGGGTACTTCTGCCGGTTCGATCCACTACGTTGCCGAAGGCGTCGTAGGCGTAGGTGTCGGTGAGGGTTCCACTCTGGCCGCTCAGGCCGACCACGCTACCCACGGCGTCGTGGTGATAGTAGGCGGGGGCGCTGGCGCCTGATCTGCGGTTTATGATTTGTTGGTTCAGGCCCCTGGCGTAGTGGGTTGGCGCTGCTGTGCCGGTCTGCTCTTCGATGGCCTGCTGGCCGTCGAAGAGGTATGAGGTGGTTGCGGTGCTCGAAGTCGACGAAACGACGCGTCCTAGCGGGTCGCGCGCGTAGGTGATACTGTCGGCCCTGGTCATCATGCCCTCGTAGTCGTAGGCGTAGGTGGCGACGGTCTTTTTGCCGGACTTGACGGATGTGAGGTTGCCGTCGTTGTCGTAGGCGTAGGTGGTTGTCCCGGCCTTCGTCATCCTGTCGGCGGCGTCGTAGGCGTAGGTGGTCGTGGTCTTACCCTTCGTCACGCTCGTGCGGTTGCCGGCTGCGTCGTAGGCGTAGGTGGTCGTCGGGCCGCCAGGATGGGTCTCGGCGGTGAGCCTGTCGAGGGCGTCGTAGGCGAAGGTGCTCTTTTTGCCAGCCATGTCCGTGAGGGAGACCGGGTTGGAGGCGTCGTCGTAAGCGTAGCTCTGCCTGGCTAGGACGGCGCCACCTGGGCCGGTGGCCGTGACGGTTGTGGCGCGTCCAAGCGGGTCGTATGTGTATTCTTCTCCTGTGGCGTTCGGGTAGGAGACGCGCGTTGGGCGGCCCAGGGCGTCGTAGGCGTAGGTGGTTCTGGCGCCCTCGCGGTCGGTGAGACTCGCCATCCTGCCCGCCGCGTCGTAGGTGTAGAGGACTTTCTTGCCATCGGGATGCACGAGTGTTGTGCGGTTGCCTGCGGCGTCGTACTCGTACCTGATGACGCGGTTGCCGGGCCACGTCTCGCTCGTGGAGCGGTTGCGGGCGTCGTAGGCGTAGGAGTAGAGGCCGGTCTCGTCGGAGATAGAGGTGAGGTTGCCCACTGCATCGTATGTACTCTGGACCTTCGTGCCGTTGGGGTAGGCGGTGGCCGTGGGGCGGTTCATGGCATCGTAAGTGTAATCCGTGCGGCGTCCCGAGGCGTCGGTGCGGCTCTTCTGGTTGCCCGCCGCGTCGTAGGTGTAGGTCGTGGCGTTGAGGAGCGGGTCCGTCTCCTTCGTGAGCCTTCTCATCGCGTCGTACTCGTAGGTGGTCGCGTGGCCGTTGGGGTTGGTGGCTTTGGTCCGGCGTCCGAGGAGATCGTACTCATAGGTGGCGACGCCGCCTTTGGAGTCTGTCACCTTTACGAGACGGCCGGCTGCATCGTAGGCCATGCGGGTGACGCGTCCGAGGGGGTCAGTCTTCGTGACGAGGTTGCCGGCAGCGTCGTAGGAGTAGGAGGTTGTGACAGTACTTGGTGTGCCGTCCGGGTTCATGGTGCCGTCTGGCTTTGTCTCGCTGGTCTTGCGGCCAAGGGCGTCGTACTGGTAGGTGATTCTGTTGCCGAGGGCATCTATCTCGGCGGCCAGGTTGCCTTCCGTGTCGTAGGCGTAGCGGGTTACGTTGCCCGCCGGGTCGGTGACGGAGGTCGGGTTGCCCCTGGGATCGTAGGCGGTCTTCGTGACGCGCCCGGTTTCGTCGGTGGTCTCTACCGGGTTGCCGACGGCGTCGTATTTGGTGAGAACGGTCGTGCCATCGGGATTGGTGACCTTCGTGACGCGGCCCAGGGCGTCGTGCTCGTAGCGGGTGACGTTGCCCCTGGCATCCGTCGTGCCCGTCATGCGGCCCAGCGCGTCGTGGGCGTAGGTGGTTCTGTTGCCGAGGGCGTCGGTCTCGGAGACCCTGTTGCCCTGCGCGTCGTAGGTGTAAGTGGTAATCGCCTTTAGTGATGTGCCGTCGGGTGCCGTCTTACCACTTGGCTTCGTGGTTTTGATAAGCTGGCCGTGATCGTCGTACTCGTAAGTGGTTTCGTTGCCTAATGGATCGGTCTCGGAGATCAGGTTTCCCTGCGCGTCGTAGGCGTAACGGGTCGTGTTGCCGAGGGCGTCGGTGACACTCGTGGGGTTGTCGTTTTCGTCGTAGGTGGTCCTTGTCGTGGCGCCGTCTGAAGTGGTGACCTCGGTGGGGTTGCCGTTGGCGTCGTAGACGGCGCGGCCGGTCGCGGCGTTGCCGTCGGTGCGGCTGGTGCGGTTGCCTTCTGGGTCGAAGGTGTAGTCGAGCATCGTTCCATCCGGCTGCTCCAGCTTCGTGATGCGGCTCATATCGTTGTAGTGGAAGACGCTCTTGCCGCCTTTTGAGTCGGTGACGGTGGTCTTGTTGTTGGCGGGGTCGTAGGCGAGGGTGGCGGCCCAGGTGCCGTCGCCGGCCCGGGCGGAGGCGGCGCGGTCCTGGTCGTCGTAGGAGAAGAGGAACTCGCCGCCGGTCTTGTCCGTGATCCTGGTCAGGTTGTGCCCCGCGTCGTAGTCGTAGTGGATGGCGTTGCCGAGCGGGTCGGTGACGCCCACGAGGTTGCCCGCCACGTCGTAGGCGTAACGTGTTACGTTGCCCATCGGGTCGGTGAGGGTGGAGATGCGCCCGGTATCGTCGTATTCCAGTGAGGTTCGACGGCCGGCGGAGTCCGTGATTCCGGCGAGCCGCCCCTGGGCGTCGTGGGCGAAGGTGAGGGTGTTGCCGTCGCTGTCGGAGATCGCGGTGAGGGCGCCTTCCGCGTCGAAGCGCCACCTCTCCCGGCTGTCCTTCCTGACGAGCGTGAACGTGCCGTCGGGGTTCTTCGTAAGCCTGTCGTGGAAGCCTTTCTGCTCTGAGTAGGAGCCGTCAGGGTTTTTGGCGTAAACGAGGCGTTTGCCTTGCGGGTCCATCTCCTCGACCGAGCCGTCGGCGTTTTCTTCCAGGCTCGCGTTGTAGGTGTGGGTCCAGCCCGCGCCGAGAGGCCCGTCGTAGGGGTCACGGGAGTTGTAGAAGCGGAAGAAGCGCACGGGGAGGCCCCGGCCCGGCACGTAGAGGTCCTCGCGGTACTCGTAGACGTTGCCGGTCACGAAGTTTATGGGGTCGCAGCCGCTCGCGTTCTTGTCCTCGGGCTGCCCCTGGTCGTCGCCCTCGCCGGGGCGCACGTCCGGCCTGGTGAACAGCGCGGGCACGGTTATCTGCCTGGAGAAGGTCGCCGGGCTCAGGCCCGCCGCCGTGGCCACAACATTCAACTCGTAGGTGCGCTCGACGCCAAGCGGGGGCGCCGTGACCTGCCAGCTCACCTGTCGTTCTTCACCCGGATTCATGGCCCCAAGGAGAACCTTCGGATCTCCCTCGATGGAGAGTCCCTCCGGCGAGGTGGAGAGGCTCACGCTCGCGTCCTCAATCGGCGTAATCCCTTCATAGTGGACGGTCGCGCTCACGGTAAACGGGTTTGGGGTCAGAGTGCCGTCCGCGATGCCAAGATTCTCGGGCGCGATGGCCTGTACCTCCAATGTCCCAGTCTCAGGAGGTTGGACTGGTCTCAATTCCAATCCGGGATTGAACTTGACTAGATACCAACCTATCTCTGTCCCGAACGTGGCTTCATCAGCGAACCCCGACACGTACGCCCTGTCTTTGTAGTCGGAGATAACCGAAGCGGCTGTACCGGAGGTGAAAGGCTCGTACAATTGCTCCGTGCCGCCGGGACCGTAAGCTGTGATGACGCCTTGTTCGCAGTCTGACTCAGCTACCGCGTAGACACCGCCTCCGGGACGCACCGCCATATCGTAGTTGGCGTCGCAACTGTCAAAGCGCGGGTAGCGGGTCCAGAGGATATTCCCGTTCTCCGTAAACCTGCTGATGTACTCGTAGTTTGGACCCGGATCGTACCCGGAAACGTACACGTCTTCATCCGAGCCTAACTCGACCTCAGCTGCGAAACCAAAGCTCGTGTCTGCCTGGGTCTCTTCCAACCACGTCAAATCGCCACCAAGACCATACTTCGCTACGAACGCCATGCTACGGTCAGGGCTGACGAAGTTAGTGTTCTCCAACTCTCCACGAAATTCACCTACTACAACAACGTTGTCAGAGTCTCCTACAGCCACGTCTTTGAGCCGCCCGGTTTCCGATGAACCAAGATGCCGCGTCCACGCCCTCGTCCCGTTGGGCGTATACTTGACGAGAAAACCGTCGCTTGTGCCGACGATAGCCTCGCCGTCCAAGCCACCACGAGTTGTGCCTACCATGTAGGCGTTGCCACTACTATCCACCGTCACACCATCGGCCTCATCCATGCTCGAGGAGCCGAATTGTCGAGACCATAACTTGTTACCTTCCGCGCTGTATTTGCTTATGTATACATCAAAGTTTTCTCCCCAGTCGATACCAGCCTCTGCAGGACCTTCTGAGGTGCCTACCACATAAGCGCTGCCGTCTGAACCTATCGCTGCGCCCAGAGGACCATCAAAGCGTTGGCCTGCCGAAACTACCTCCCTGATCCAAAGCTCGTTGCCTTCAGGATCGTATTTCTGCAGGTAGCCGTCTGATGAGGTGCTACCTGCATTACCAGCTGCTGTATAGATATTGCCATCGGCATCCAACCCCACCACACCGCCTCGCGCAACAGGCTGACGAGCCCACTCATACCTTGTTAGTTGTGGGATGCCGGGTTCGTCGGAGGTTTGAAAAATGCTCTGCGTTGACGTCGCATTGGCCTTTGAGGGTGGCTTGTAACTGATCTTCAACGTTTTCTTAGCGCGTTTGCCAGCGGAAGTCTCGGCGACCATGGGGATTCTGTTTAAGCCTTCGTGCAGCTCGATCCGAGCAACGAAGACAGTACCGTTAGCCTCCGCGATTGTATTGCCGACGAGCACTTTCATAGCTTTAGGACCGCTGACAACGCCACGGATTACCAGTTCCTTCTTATCAGTCATGAGCCTGGGAGTAGGATCTAGGAGCACAATTTTTGGTGTGGACATCTCGCTTATCGGATGTACAAATCCTGCCGCATCTCTCAGCGTACGGTATTCGTTATCGTTGGCTGCGGGCGCGAGCTTTCCGCGCTCACCTTCGGAATGGGCAAGCAACGAAGCGGCTTGATGAGCGCTCGCTGCCGACATCGGCAGAATTACAAATAAGGTCAGAAGCAGTAGTGGGTGGATTGCCGATTTCCATGTCAGGTGGCTTCTGGAGCGATCAACTTGCCTCGACATGCACTGTCCTCTCGTATGATTTATCCATCCCTAACACCAGGTAGATTAAGAGACGCGGATGAATGCCGGATGAACTGGCGATGAAATCTGGATGAATCGGCGCTCTTTCTGGTAGCGGGCTCAAGTCTCCAGCACAACCCCAGAACTGAGACAGGGCGAGCCTCGCTACGAGCGGCCGCTACCTCAAGGCGTCGAGCTGCTGGTAGTAGTCCGGGAAGGTCTTGGTGACACAGCCAGGCTCCCGGATGCGGACGCCCGGAACCACGAGGCCGGTGACAGCGAAGGCCATCGCCATGCGATGATCTCCGTAAGTGCGCACCACGGCGGGGCTTACGGGACCAGGCGTTATGCGCAGGGAGTCGGGGGCTTCTTCGACGCTGATTCCCAGACGGCCTAGTTCGGTGGCGACGGCTGCGATGCGGTCTGTCTCCTGGTGGCGGGTGTGTCCCACGTTTCTGATGGTCGTCGGGCCTTCCGCGAAGGGCGCGATGGCTGAAAGTGTGATCATGGTGTCCGAGAACGCCCCCATGTCCACGTCAACCCCCCGCAGCCGCTCCAGTCCCCGAACCTCGATGAAATCCGACGCGATCTCGACCTCACAACCCATCTTCCGCAAGACTTCCGCGAAACGGAGATCCCCCTGCGAAGATCCGGTGCCGAGTCCAGGTATCTTCACCTGTCCACCTGTCACGGCAGCCGCCGCGAGAAAGTATGATGCCGCGGAAGCATCAGGCTCGACTTCGTACTCGCGGGCCGAGTAGGATCCAGGTTCCACGGCGAGCCGCCGGAAGCCATCTCCGATCTCAACGTCCACGCCGAAAGCCTCCATTACCTCCACCGTGATGCCGACGTAGGGCCAGTCATCCCGCCCCTCTATCTCCAGCGTCACTGGCTCCCTGGCGTATGGGGCCGCCATCAGCAGTCCGCTCACGAACTGGCTGCTCTTGCCGCCTCGCACTCGAACCGTCCCGCCCACAAGCCCGCCACCCTTCACGACGAGCGGGAACCGTCCCTCCTCGTTGGCGTACTCCACATGCGCTCCGAGATGCCGCATCGCGTCCACGAGATCCCCGACCGGACGTTCGCGCATCCGGGGCACACCATCAACCCGATAAGGCCCCTCCCCTAATGCCAACGCCGGAGGCAAGAACCTCGCCACCGTTCCAGCGTTTCCCACGAACACATCCGCGTTTCTTTGAAGTATTATGCCTCTTTGTCCGGTGATTCGGACTTCGGCTGCATCACGGTCGGCGTGCAGGTCGAAGCCGAGGTGAACGAGGGCTTGCATTAACCAGAAGGAGTCGTCGGAGAAGAGTGGGTTGCGGATGGTGGAGGGTCCGTCGGCGAGGGCGGCTATTAGCAGGGCGCGGTTGGTTACGCTTTTGGAGCCTGGAATCTGGATCTCGGCTTCCACCGGATGGTCAAGTGTCTGTATTTCTATCTCCTCAGGGAATGTCCCGCGCACGTCTTCGACGGTGAAGTCCACGCCCGGAACTCCGGCGACGCGCCTCATCGGAGGGCCTCTAATTCTTCCTTTGTAAGCTCCCGATATTGCCCTTCCGGCAGATCCCCGAGGGTCACGGGGCCGACGCGGATTCGGTGGAGTTGGATCAGGCGCAGCCCAACCGCCGCACACGCCCGTCGTATTATGCGGTTACGGCCCTCGTGGATGGTGAGGTGGAAGGTTGTCTGGCGGGGAGTGCTGCGGAGATTGGTGAGCTTCGGGGGGAGCATGGGACCGCCTTCGAGGGTTGGGCCCGCTGAGAGGGCAGCGAGAGCTTCTTCGGGGGCGGGATTTCTGACTGTGACGAGATATTCCTTCTCCAGTTCGCGGGATGGGTGGGTGATGTGGTTGGCGAGACGACCGTCGTTAGTGAGGATGAGGAGACCGGTGGTGGCTGCGTCGAGGCGGCCCGCGGGGACGAGGCCGGGATGATCCGGCATCAGATCCCGCACGGTATTGCGGTTGCGGCCCGGCTCGTCCTTGAGGGTCGTGAGGTATCCAGCCGGTTTGTTCAGGGCGAAGGAGACAGTAGATTTCGGCAGGCTCACGGGTTGGCCGTCAAGCCTTATATCATCGCCTGGAATGACGCTCGCGCCGAGGGTGGCGGTCTCGCCGTTTACCGTCACGCGGCGGGCTTCTATCACGGCTTCGGCTTTGCGGCGGGAGGGCGCTGCGCCGCTGCGGGCCAGGAATGCCTGAAGACGCATCAGGCGGTTTCCGGGGGCACTTCCGGGGCTGCATCTTCTGCGTCTGACCCGGCTGGAGTTTCACCGGCGGAGCCAAGGCGTTCCCTGACACGGGCCAGTTCTTCGGGGCCGACGAGGGAGTCGAGGGCTGGGAAGTCGTCACGGGAGACTGCGCCTGTGGCTGCGAGGAAGTCTTCCGTGACGGCAAGGAGGGCAGGAGAACCGGGGCTCTCGCGGTCCGCACCTACCTCCGCTATTAGACCGCGATCCAAAAGGTTCCGCACCACGGCATCGGAGTTCACGCCGCGTACCGCGGTGACGGCGCCGCGTGTCAGGGGGCCGAGGTAGAGGGCGCAGGAGAGTACCTCGTGGGCCGCGCTGGAGAGCGGCGCGGGCCGGGCCTCCTGCCTGAAACGTTCGATTACCCCGCCACACGCCGGATTGGTGGCGAGCTGGTGGCCACCTGCGACGTTGCGGAGAACTATGCCAGAAGATTCAGGGGAGTATCTCGACTCGAGCTCGGTGAGCGCGGCGCGCAGCCCTGTCTCCGAAAGGTCTGCGGTGGATCTGAGGGTCGCGGCTGAGACGGGACGGGGGCTGACTAGCAGTATCGCCTCGACGCGGGCTGCGGCGGTCATCGTGCGCGAATCTTCCGTCACGATACCGGCTGACCTGCCTCCACGGGCACGAAGGTCAGGGGCCCGAGCGGCTCGGGCTGGGAGAGCGTCAGGCGGCCTTCGGAGGCCAGGGAGAGGGCTGCGGCGAAGGCGACGGCGGAGTTCAGGCGGTCCATGCCGAGGGTGAGATCCTCGTATGAAACGGGGCCTCGGGTGAGGGAGCTACGTATTAAATCCGCGAGATCCTGCAACGTCACGGTGATCGGGCCGAGGTGCTGCACGGGCGGCTCCGTGAGGCGCGAAAAGGTGCGCCTGGCTGTCCCGACGAGGCGTTCGTGGTTGATGTGCAGCCGACCGGGGCGGGCGCGAAGTACGTGGCCCGAAGGATGGAACCCGGCGTTCTCCTTCAGTCGTTCGCGCAGGCTCTCTGCTCCGCGTTTGATCTTGAGATACCTTGAGAGCCTCTCCGCGAGTTGCTCTGGCGTGAGGGCTTCTTCCTCGCCATCCTCGCCCTCGGGTTCGGCTGCCGGGGAGAGGGTGCGGCTCTTGAGCAGCACGAGCGCGGCCGCCGAGCCAGCGAAGTCCGTGTCGCGTTCGAGTGTGTCCCGGCGCTCTGGATCTCGGTTGCCAAGGTAGAGCGCGACCAGCTCCCGCAGGGGAACCTCGAAGATCTCCACCTCGTCACGCATGATGAGGGCGAGCAGCCACTCGTAAGGACCGGAGTAAACGTCGAGTTCCACTGTGAAATCCGAGAGGGACCGGCTGCGGGATTCCATCCTGGTTTCAGCCATCAGCGGACCTCCTCGTGCAGCGGGAGGATGGAGGAGATCGGGTGGTGATTCTTCCCAGTCTCCCTGCCGAGCGCGGCGTCCACCACCCGGCCCTCGGCGATAGCCACGCCACGTTTGAGGCCGGGATCGGAGTTCAGGGCCTCGACTATGCCGCCGACCGAGATCCCACGCACCACGGGAAGCATGGCGTTCGAAAGCGCCCTCGTCGCCGTGACAGGGACGGATGCCGGAACGTTCTTGACGCAGTAGTGGATCACACCCTCCTCGACGAACGTCGGATCGGCGAGCGTGGTCGGCCGAGAGGTCTCGACGCAGCCGCCGTAGTCCACGTCAACATCGACGATCACGCTCCCATCCTTCATACCCTTGACCGTCTCACGGCTCACGAGGGCCGGGGTGCGGGCACCGGCCACGAAGATGGCGCCGATTACGAGGTCCGCGTCGAGCACCGCGTCGTGAACGGCCATGCCCGTGGCAGCGAGCGTCTTGACGCCCCAGAGTCCCATCTCCTCAGGCCGCCTGAGGCGGTCGAGGTCGCGGTCAATGACCATCACCTCAGCGCCCAGGCCGCTTGCGACCCTGGCTGCGGTGGATCCGACGATGCCGCAACCCAGGATCACGACGCGACCGGGCCGTACCCCGGTCGAGCCGCCGAGGAGTATCCCTCGTCCGCCTGATGGCCTCTGGAGATAATGTGCCCCGATCTGGGGTGTGAGTCGGCCCGCGATCTCGCTCATCGGCGTGAGGATGGGCATTCGGCCCCTGACGTCGCGCACGCTCTCTGAAGCTATGGCGATGCACTTTGAGTCGAGGATCGCCCGCATCAGCAGCGGATTCACCGGCAGGGAGAGGAATGAAAGGAGGATCAGACCTTCGTGCAGATATCCGTACTCTTCCGGCACAGGTCCGTACACCTTGACCACGAGCTCTGAGTCCGCGAACACGCTCTTCGCATCCTCGGCCAGGCGTCCCCCGGCTTCCTCGTACTGCTCGTCCCTGATGCTCGAAGCCTCGCCCGCGCCCCGTTCGACCACAATCCGGTGTCCGGCGCGCGCGAGCTCGTTCACGGCGTGCGGAGCCAACGCGACCCGGCTCTCACCCGGTGTCAGCTCTTTGACCACCCCGATCCTCATCTAGCCTCGCCCCCGAACCTGCTCATCAGCCTCCGAAATCTCATCCCGCATCCCCGAAGGTTACCCCGAAGAGCCCATTCCATCCAGCACCCATCCAAAATACCCAAACAGGCTACCAGCATTCGGATTACTCCACCCTCCATGTGAGCCCCATCACTCATAACTTATACGTGAACGTACAGGTACGATAATATTGACTGGCATCCAGTTTGAATCGTTAGCGAGGCAGGAGATGAGGTCCGCTTTGAAACCCACGCCTGAGTCCGATACTGGCGAGGAGGGGCAGGGCAGTATCCTGGATCAGCCGAAGGCTGTATGGGCCGTGGCGTTCGCGTGCGTTGTGGCGTTCATGGGGCTTGGCCTGGTTGACCCGATACTGCCCGCCCTGGCCAGCCAGCTAAGGGCCACCTCGAGCCAGGTCGAGCTTGTATTCACCAGCTATTTTCTGGTCACGGGAATGGCGATGATCGTAACCGGCGTGGTGTCGAGCAGGCTCGGCCACAAGACCACGCTGCTTACCGGGCTCGCGCTCATCGTGGTGTTCAGCGCGCTTGCGGGGCTCTCCGGCTCCATCGGTGGGATCGTGGGTTTCCGGGCCGGATGGGGCCTCGGAAACGCCCTGTTCATCGCAACCGCTCTGGCCGTGATCGTGGAGCTATCCAGCGCGGGTACGGAGCGGGCGGTCATACTGCACGAGGCGGCGCTGGGGTTGGGGATCTCGGTCGGGCCACTGCTCGGCGGGTTTCTCGGCGACATAAGCTGGCGCGGGCCGTTCTTCGGCGTAGCCGTGCTGATGACCATAGGTTTTATCGCCACTTTCGTGCTCTTGCCCTCAATACCCACCGCTGAGCGGAAGAGTTCGATCCTCGACCCCATCCGCGCCCTCGAACACTGCGGGCTTCTGACGCTCGGACTTACCGCGCTCTGCTACAACCTCGGCTTCTTCACCCTGCTGGCGTACACGCCATTCCCACTGCGCCTCGATGCCCACGGCCTCGGGCTCGTGTTCTTCGGATGGGGCGTGATGCTCGCCATCACCTCGGTATTCCTGGCGCCAAGGCTCCAGGCGCGGTTCGGCACGCTCCCGACCATGTACGCGATGCTCGCCCTGCTGGCGCTCGACCTCGCGCTCATGGGCTTCGGAGTCGATTCCCGGGTCGTACTCGCGGTGGCGGTCATCGTTGGCGGCGCTTTCCTGGGTGTGAACAATACCCTGATTACCACCGCTGTTCTACAAGCTGCGCCCGGCGAGCGCCCTGTGGCCTCGGCCGCGTACAGCTTCATACGTTTCGTGGGGGGCGGGGCGACACCTTTCGTGGCTGGCCTGTTAGCCGAGGTGTTCTCACCAGGCATTCCTTTCTACGTCGGGGCTGTCTCCGTCGCATTAAGCATCCTGGTGCTAATCTCCGGCAGGGCGTACCTCCAGAAGATATAGCGCGTCGTCCTTTCCTCGAAAAACCTAACCCGAATTATTCATGAACGACTCCGAAAGCTCCCGAAAGAGCGTGCCATAGATCTTGCCCTGGATGTCCTGACGCCAGATGTAGACGAATCTTCGTGAACAGTTCCCTGACCCTCCCGCCGATCTTGATCAGAGAAAGCCTCAAAGTGTCCAGTTGCATTCGGCGAGATCTGGTGTCGATGAGCTTCCTCCTCAAGGCGTCCATAAGCCAGTAGGCACAAGCGTGCAACAGCAACCTAAACTGGTTGGCTACGAACCGATGGCAGCTCAGGCGGTCGGCTTTCATATGGAGCTTGAAGTCCTTGATCCAGTTCTCGCTCTCTCCGCGCTTAGCGTAGAACTCGTAGAGCTCCTTGGGGGCATCAAGCCTGGTGCTAACGACGAAACGCCTGTTCGTTCCCTGCTCCATCGCTTCGGCCTTGTAGACGACCCTGCGCTCATGCTCCCAGCTCGCCGCCTTGTAAGAGATCCTCACCGAAGAGCCTGGCCTTGTGTGCCGTCCGTTCGTACTCATGTGTGGCTTCTTCTAGGAGATCTTGGGCCATCTGTTTGAGGCGAGGGTTGGTGATGAGGGCGATGGTGTAGCTTATGCCCTCAGCCTCGCAGTAGTCGTAGAGGGCCGGAACGGCGAAGCCTCCATCAGCCCTTATCTCTATTGCCACCTTGGGCCATCTTTCTCTCAATGCACACACGATGCGCTTCAAAATTGCTACGCAGGAGTTGGAGGCGTGGGTGTTTCCTGCCCTCAAGAGCGCCGTTATGAGGTGCCCACTCTCGCCGTCGAAGACGAGGAGAGGATGGTACATGTGCTGGCGGTAGTAGCCGTGGTAGTAGCTACCTTCCTGCTCCCCATGGGTGGGGTCGTCTGTGGAGTCGAAGTCCAGAAGCACCCTCTCAGGAGCAGCAGCGGCGCCGTCCTTCTCGCGTTGGCTCAGATAGAGCTCGAAGAGGACTTTGGCTATTTTGTGGCAGGAGCGTATCGTGGCCGCGTTCTCCATCCGAGAGATGGTCGGCTGGCTGGCAAGGTCTCCTCCACTCTCGGGAAGAGAGCCGCACACCACCTTCAGCAGAGGATCTTCTCGAAGAGTGTCCGAGTCGTTCTGGTCCTCATAGCCACACGCTATCTGAAAGACGCGCTGGCGAACAAGCGAAGAGAGGGGGTGGCGTCCTCTCCTCTTTCGCCACTCGGGTACGTGTTCTGAGATGGCCTCGCACAAACCCAACTCGGAGTCCGCCCTTGCCAACCACGGCAGCCCGCCGTCAGAGGTTATACGTCCTCCGTCGAAGGCGGCTTCGAGCGCCAGGGGAGTGGGGGTTTCAAAACGCACAGTAGATGTGGCACAATCGCTCATCGGGGAGCCTACCTCCTTTGGTCAGTCTTAGAACAACTAGACCGTATACAGGAGATGGCTCCCTCTTTTCAACTACCTTCGTGAATAATCCGGGTTAGTGGACTCTCTAGCTTCCACCGGTGAATAAGGACATCAAGAGAGGTCGGGGATCTATATTCGCGGCCCCTCTTGCCCTTGTAGTGCGCCCGTGCCTAACGCACCGACGCCCAGTCGGGTTGGTGCATCTCCTTGGGCTCGGGCAAGATGAAGTGTCGCGCGCTGCCGTCAGGGTTCATCGTCGCAAGCCCTATGCCGAACTCCCCGCCCTCGGCGTGCGCCGACAGGAACAGGATCTTCTTACCATTGGGCGACCAAACCGGGTCGGACGATCCACTGTGGCAGCGGTTGTCGGTGATGTTGGTGAGGTGCTGGCCGTCTGGGTCGACCGTGTAGATCTCACCAAAGCACCTGTTGTTGGGGGAGGCTTCGAAAACGAGCTTCTTGCCGCTGGGCGACCAGTCCGCGTCGCCAGCGCCGTTGCCCCAAGGGGTGAGCTGCCTTAGGCCGCTTCCGTCAAGGCGGATCGTGAACAGCGCCGACAGTCCGGGGTCGGTCCGGTAGCGGGTGAACACGAGCCGCTTCCCGTCGGGAGAGAACCGGGAAGCTTGGTCGTAGATGGCCTTCTCCGGAAGCGTGCTCACGCGGTGGACGTTGGTCCCGTCTGAGTCCATCACGTAGATCTCCGACCTCCCCTGGTGGTTGCGACGATCGGAATCGAAGGCGATCTTCTTTCCGTCCGGGGACCAGCCCGGGTTACCGCTGAAGTCCTTGGAGTCGGTAAGCTTGACGACCCCCGAGCCGTCGGGGTTCATCTTGAAGACGTCGTTGATCGCGTTCGGGTCGTTGAGATCGGGATCGGCGCGATTGGAATCGAAGGCGAGTTTGGCCCCCCCCGGCTTCCAGACCGCCCAGCCACTATCCGCCGATCCGCTCGTCAGCTTCGACCGGTGTGAGAGGTCCTCATTGGCGACCCAGGTCTGCCAGAACCCGTGTGAGTTCTGGCGCATGAACGCTATGCGGCCGTTGTGTCCGGGAAACTCGGCCATGGCTGGCGATGGCGCGACCAGGACCCATGCGCCCCCGGCTACAGCAACCGCAACCAAGGTAGTCAGCATAAACGTCACGATGATGCGTCTCATAAAACGCATCTCCTTTCCTCTGTTTGTGTCGTTTCGCTCCGAAGTACTCAAAGACATGTGTCAGGTAGGAGGCGAAAACGCATACCGGCCACACCATCCCTTCCGCCCCTTATATCTCCTAGGGGGCATAGAAGGTAGCCGGTTGCACCACTGGCTCCCCAGCCCTCTTGGGTGCCCGTCTTCCGTAGGACGGGGTTCAAAGCCTCTACCTTGTGTCTGATGCTTCCCTGCTGAACAGGAACCTCCCTAGTTGCACAGACGAGTTGGCACGCTCATGTTGCAGAGGTTGCCGACGAAGCGGTTGCCCGAGCCAGACTCATCCCAGAAGATGTCCGGCTTGTTACGGCCAAAGTGGTTGCCGATGACGGAGTTGTTCATGGGCTTCGTCGTTCCTCCGACGAACGGGTCCGTCGAGACCACAACCCCGCCCGAGGCTGGGGTGGGGCCAGAGGGGATGTTGCCCGAGATCTGATTTCCCGTAACCTCCATGCCACTCGCGCCGATAAGCGCGATGCCGATCCCCGAGATTGGGCTATCGAAGTTCGCACCTCGACACGAGCGCGTATTGTTCTCGACCGTGTTGCCTTTCACCTCGAAGTCACCTACGGGTTGCGACGGGAAAGCTTCGAAGAACATGCCAGCGCAGTTGTCGTGGATGTTGTTTCCGGCGAAGGAGCCGCGGTGAGCATCGTAGACTAAGATGCCCCACGCGCCGCCCGAGATGTTGTTGCCAACGACCTTCGCGTTCGCCCGCTCCGCGAATCCCAGGAAGATCCCCAATACCTCGTTACGGCGCGTCGTGTTGGAGAGCATCTTCGTCCCGGTCGCCTCGAAGGAGCTGATGCCAACGAGCGAGTTGCCTATGGATTTATTTCCTGCGATGGTGGCGTTGACGCTATTCGCGTCGGCCTCGATCCCGATAAAGTAGTCTTTGACGACGTTGTTCACAATCTTGGTGTTGCGGCCATCGCTAATGTTGATGCCTTCGACCTCGCCCCTGGGGTCTCCTGTAACGTCGTTCCTCGCGACAGTGGTGTTGATGCTGCCGAAAGCGTTGATCCCGCTGGCGACATTGCCTATGGCACGGTTTCCCACAACAGTAGCGTTACGAGCACCGATAACGTCGATCACGAACGCGTCGTTGTCCCCCTTCCCTTCTATCTCGAAGCCCCGGATCGTGAAGCCAGAAACGCTCACATCGCTCACGCGCTGCCCTTCGAGCTTGCCGGTTTTGATATTCTCGTCGCCGAGGACGCAAATAGCCTCCGGTCCGAAAGTCCTCGAGCAGGGCGAGTCTGCTTTGGCTCTGGTGGGCGCTTCGATCACGGCGTCGTCACCGCGCAGCTTTATCCCGTTCTTGCGGATCACCACGTCCTCTCGGTGAACTCCCCGCACGACGATAGTGTCGCCCGGATCGGCAGCGTTTACGGCCCTCTGGATGGACTCGCCCGGCCCAACGACCGAGCTTTGCGCTCCGGCGGAGCCGATCCCCGCCCCCAGTACTACCCCGCTTGCCACCAACAGGGTTAGGGCCATGGTGGTCAACAACGGTATGGTGCGTCTCATAAGGAGAGCCGCCTTCCTTCAGGGGGCGGGGTGAGTAGTGTAGTAAGGCGACACTCACGGCGTCCCTTTATCAGTAACAGGCGTAGCATAGTGCCGTATCGGGGCAGGCGTATCACTCAAATGGACTATCTTTGGTGTTACTTGGGCGTTGCTTGCAGACAACAAACTTCCGAGAACTCCGTAAAGCGGAAGTTCAACTTCGGATAATTCCCCTTCTACGTGGTTGGGTGAAAAGAGGTCTAACCGCTTAAATCCAACGCCTCACTCGTGCTTTGTAGCTCAGGTACTCTTCACCGAACTTGCGCTCCAAATAGCGCTCCTCTCGCTCGATGACGCCACGCTGGATCACCAGCAGCGCGACCGGCAGAAGAA
>JACDAR010000130.1 GCA_013695335.1 Rubrobacter sp. | reverse complement strand
GCCTGTAATCCGAGAGGATGGAGCGGGCGTTGTGCAGCTTGTCCGCCGCCGATACCAGGCGCGCCGAGGCGGAGGCTTCCCGGATGTGCGCGATGTACGCTTCCTTACGCCCGCGCCAGGGCGGTTTAGGGATCTCGAAGGTGTCCGAGCAGGCTTCCACGATGTCCGCGACTTCGTCCCCGAACCTGGTTCGGATGTCCGCGAGCCTCTCTTTGCCGCCCTGATCCTCGGGTGCGTCGTGCAGGAGCGCGGCTATTATTTCGTTCTCGGTGCCGCCGTTCTCACCAACTATCGCCGCGACCGCGAGCAGGTGTGTGATGTACGGGGTCTCGGTGCCCTTGCGCCTCTGCGCGGCGTGAACGATGGAGGCGTATGTCAGGGCTTGCTCGAATTTATGTCCGTAGTGCATGTCAGTCCCCCGATTCTTGGTGGTCGATCAGGTGCGGATCTATGATCCAACCTTCATTCGCATCGCAATCCTCCGGCACGCCCCATCCCTTGCCCCTCATAGAATATGCCCACGCGGCCTGCACGGCACACAGCAGAGAATCCAGCGCATCGGCTGATGGGTCTGCGATGAACTCATCTTTCCAGGCATCATCCATCGTCACCCCGAAGCCGTACTTCTCGCGCAGAGCTGGAGATTCCAGGCCGGCGACGAGTCTCTCGCGGGCGGCGCGACGCTCAGGCGTGTCTGGCACGGCGTCGCGTTTGTAGCTGGCGCGGCCGATGATAGAGCGGGCGACGACCGCCGGGTACGATTCTATGGCGACCCTGGCATCTGCGGTCGGGCGGCACGGCTCGACGCTGACGCCGGAGGCGAGAAGTCGTGGGGCGCCCTGGAAGAACATCTTGCCGACTGGAACCCGGAAGAGCATCATGGCGCTGCTCGAGCCGGAGCGTCGGTCGGCGGCGCGGTAACGCCATTTGCTTCCGTACGGCCTCGTCGCCATATCGTCCCTGATGGCGTCCTCGAATTTCTGTTTGCCGATCCTGGCTACCTCGCCCACGTAGCCCTCCCAGCCAGTGGGCCACCCCAGTGCTTCGATCAGCGAGCGTGGCTGCCCGAACGGGAAGTCCATGCCGCAGATCCACGGGCCGGGTTTCTGGAGGAATTTCTCGAAGCCGCCGAAGGATGTCATCTCCTCCCTTGTTTCCGGGCGGAGAACGTCGCCATCGAAGGCGCATCCGACGGAGATCAGGGGTTTGCGCCGACCCGGGGCGCTGGTGAAATCAAGGCCATATATCCGCACGTCCTCCATCATTGTGCGGAAGGGTGGCGGAGCCCCACCGGTCTTCTACAGCCTACGATCCAGCGCCTCGACGAGCGTCTTGCGGTTCTTGTGCCGCTCCTCGTATGCGCGGACCGCCTCTATCTCCTTCTTCGAGAGACCCTGAACCTTCTTCTCTATTTCCTCAACACTCAACTCGTCGTAATCCCTGAGGGGTGATCCGGCCGCAACTTTTCGGGCCTGTTTCGCCTGGCTGGTGTTGGAGACGTACTGCTCACCCTGCCTGGAGCCCTCGCGCTTCTTGCGCTCCGTTTCGTCTTTCTCTTCTTCGCTCATGTTCTCCCAGGCTTCCTTCGGGAGATAACGTTTCGTCTCCCCATCCTCGCGGGCTTCGGTGTCTCCTTCGCGGGTCTGCCACTCCTCCCCGGTCCACTTCTGGAGGTTGCGCTGGTCCTGGTCCCTGCCTGCGCCCTTGTAGCCGCCGCCGCGCCTCTCGTACTCCTGGGAGAGAAGCTGCGACTTGCGGGCCGACCACTGATCCCTTTCGCCGCCTTTATCCGAGGCTTTGATCTCCTCTTTTATCTTCTCGCGCATCTCCGGGTGGGTGTACTTTTCTTCGTAATCCCTGCCTGCCATCTCCATGCTCCTTCCGGCCGCGAAGCCCGTTGCCGGGATCCCGGCATATGTGGGATGTTCGGTCTTTCCTGTGCTGCATGGGAGGATACCCGCCTGGTTTCGAAGGCTCTGTCGGAGGGCTCACGAACTTGCCTGAGAAAAATTTTGGCGGTTAATCAAACCGATACACGAACGTTACGCGACCTTAACGAAGGCGGCCCCATAATTCGGCAATGCCCCCGGCGGAGCAGGAGTTCCCCCTCCGCTTACACAACGCGTCGGGGGCGTATTTTCCCCTTGTATCTGGCGTGATTGCGAGGCTGGCGGTCCATAGACCTGTCAGCGGCGAGTCGGTTCCGTGCCCGGCGCACCGGCGCGGGCGCAGCCTGTACAGTTGGCCTCTTTGGAGGTCGTAACCCAGTCTTCCTCGTTGATGGGCCTTCCGCAGTACGTCTCCTTCAGGCCGGGCTTGGCCACGTGCGTCCTGCCGATACCGTTTGCCTGCTTGATGTTCATCCGGTTCTCCGATCCCAAGCCTCAATCTTTACGTCACTTTCAGTCTACCCTGGATGATTCGGGGTAGACGCCTGGGCGCGGGATCTATAGGCCCGTTATCTGGTGGTTGCGGAAGGCGTCCACGAACATCCTGTGATCGTCGCGGGCGATCTCGGAGTACGATTTGCCAAAGTCGACCATCTCCTCCACGAACTCGTCGTCCCGGTTGTCTATCGCCTCGACGATTTCGTTTTCGGTCTGAAAGTTGACGATCTCGGGGTCCGAATCTTCGTCCGCGACGCAGTGAACCTTGGCCGTCGCCCGGCCGAGATAATCGAGCACCGGCATCATCTCGTCCGGTTCCGTGAAGTCCGACCACTCTATGTCCTCGACGTATGGCGAGAGTTCCGCCACGACGAAGCCAGTCCCATCTATTTCGGTGTAGCCGAGCCAGGGGTCGGCGTGGGCCTGGAGCGCGCGCTGGGAGACGGCGGTGCGGTGCCCGTGGTGCTTGAAGTAGCCCTCGATGCGCTCGTCTTTGACGATGCGGCT
>JACDAR010000128.1 GCA_013695335.1 Rubrobacter sp. | reverse complement strand
TACTCTCCCCCTGTTACGCCCGGCTTCCCTTCGCGTTACATTTCCATTACACAATGGAAACACTTTGATTACAGCCCCGCCTCTAGCGCCGAAACACACGATTTTTCCGCCCCGAAGCCTCTACCTGCACCTATGGTTCATCTTCACGCGGATACAGGTATCTGGCGTTGGCTGGCGCCGATTATGGGCTGGTTCAGGCCACCCTCACGTCCACGGTGTGGTAGCCGGTGGCGCCGGAGGGGTGGGGTGGGGCTTCGTTCCTGGTCTGGGTCTGGCCTTCGCCGTCCGAGGCGCGGACCTGGAGGGTGTAGTCGCCGGGTTTCGCGTCCCAGTCGTAGACGTACTGGCGCCAGGTATCGTCGCTGAGTTGGGAGGCGAGGCGGGCTTCGTTCCAGGAGGAGCCGCCATCCGTGGAGACCTCGACCTTGCTGATGCCGCGATGCGGAGCCCAGGCGACGCCCCCGATCGGGACTGTACCGGCTGAGAGGTTTTCACCGTCACCCACCGTATCTATGCGGGACTGGGTTTTGATCGGGCCTTCCTTGCTCCAGGTGCGCTGTATCCAGTAGGCGTCGAAGTTCCAGTTGGTCAGCTCTATCTCGGAGAGCCATTTGGTTGCCGAGACGTAACCGTAGATGCCTGGCACGACGAGCCGCACGGGGTAGCCGTGTTTGATGGGGAGTTCGGAGCCGTTCAGCCCGAAGGCCACCAGCGCCTCGCGGCCATCCAGGGCGAGCTTCGTCTCGAAGCCCGAGGTCCAGCCATCAACGCTGCGCCCCACGAGTTGCCTGGAGGCGCGTGAGATCTTGTCGCGGGTCACGCCTGCTTCGGCTAGCACGTCGGAGAGGAGGACGCCGGTCCAGCGTCCGTTGGAGACCAGGCCGCCGCCTACGGTGTTGGAGACGCACGAGAGCGTGATGTCCGACTCGCGGGTCGGCATCTCCATGAGATCCCTGTACGAAAACTGGACCGGGTTATCGACTGCGCCTTTTACGGAGAGTTTCCAGTCGTTCACGTCCACGCGGGGCGAGGTGAAGGCTGCGTCGATCAGGTAAAAGCTACTTGCCGGGGTTATGAGATCCGGCATCCCAGGCACGTCGAGCGAAGCCGCCGGGTCCGGTTTCGGCAGCGTCTGGTGCTCGACAGCCTGCTGGTTCCCACCGCCGCCTTCGCTTTCACCGGCGTTGTTGCTCTTCTTCGGCTCGGCGGGGAACTTCAGGGGCTTTGGGGTGGATGCGGCCGCAGCGCCGTCCGCCGAGAGAAATCGTCCCAGACCCAGGGCCACGAGCCCGGCCACCAGCGCGCCACCGGCGACCATCAAGAAACCCTGGCGGCCGACTGAAAAGCCGCCTTCCGCGTAAGCCTCCCTGGAGCGCACGTCCATGGTCGGGGGGATGCCGTCCGCTCCGCCGTCTTCCCCGGCTGGCTTCACGGGCTTCGGGCTTCGGAGGCCCGCCGTCCGCAACAGCATCTCCGTGGCGGCCGCGCCGATAGCCAGGGCGCCCGCTATGGTCAGCACCGTCGGCGCGGCGTCAACGAACGGCTCGGTGAGCGCGGCGGCTACCGCGATACCTGCAAGAATGATCACCCCCGCGATGGCGGCGGCCTGGGAGCGTACCGCGATGTTCCCCAGGACGGCGGCGACCACGAGCGCGCCCACTATCATGCATGCCACCAGCACCGGGATATCCGCCGTGCCGAGGAGTTCGATACCCCGCGTTACCAGCTCGCCCGGTGTACGCTCGATTACCTGCTGGGCCAGCGACACGAACACCGAGGGTATCGCCCCGAAGAGGCCATGCGCCAGCTCCGCCAGCCCGAAGGCCAGCACGGCCCCCACGACGCCGGCAATCCCAGCTCTAGATCTGGCACTCATGGCATCACGCTCCTTCTCTCACTTCGAAATTCCAACTCTCAGTTTATTGACAACCCATGAACAAAGAATAAACACGAGATTAAGTTTTCCGTAATGGAATACGTTCACTGGGATCGGGTTAGATCACGGCCCGACGGAACCAGCCGGGGCGCGGCGCAGCGTGAAGCGGAAGCGGGCGCCGTGACCGGGCTCGCTCTCGACGCCGATCTCACCGCCGTGGGCTTCGACCAGGCCACGCGCTATCGCCAGCCCCAGTCCCGCACCTGAGTCGTTCCCACCGTAGGATCTGGATCTCTCCCCCCGGAACGAGCGGTCAAAGACGTGAGGAAGATCCTCGCGCGCGATTCCTTCCCCCGTATCCGAAACCTCGACCCGCACGATCTCCCCACCGGATTCCGCCCGGAGTTGGATCCTGCCCCCAGACGGCGTGTGACGGAGGGCGTTGCCGAGGAGATTGTAGAGTACGCGCTGAAGCCTGGGCGGGCTCGCCAGCACAGGGTCAACGCCATCGTCAACTTCCCCGATTAGATGCACACCCTTGCTCTCGGCCCTCAGCCTGAAGCTGGACAGGGTGTCCGA
>JACDAR010000127.1 GCA_013695335.1 Rubrobacter sp. | reverse complement strand
TACTCTCCCCCTGTTACGCCCGGCTTCCCTTCGCGTTACATTTCCATTACACAATGGAAACACTTTGATTACAGCCCCGCCTCTAGCGCCGAAACACACGATTTTTCCGCCCCGAAGCCTCTACCTGTACCTATGGTTCATCTTCACGCGGATACAGGTATCTGGCGTTGGCTGTCGTCGATTATGGGCTGGTTCAGGCCACCCTCACGTCCACGGTGTGGTAGCCGGTGGCGCCAGAGGGGTGGGGTGGGGCTTCGTTCTGAGTCTGGGTCTGGCCTTCGCCGTCCGCGGCGCGGACCTGGAGGGTGTGGTCGCCTGGTTTCGCGTGCCAGTCGTAGACGTACTGGCGCCAGGTATCGTCACTGAGTTGGGAGGCGAGGCGGGCTTCGTTCCAGGAGGAGCCGCCATCCGCGGAGACCTCGACCTTGCTGATGCCGCGATGCGGAGCCCAGGCGACACCGCCGATGGGGACAGTACCGGCAGAGACAGTCTCGCCAGCGCCCACCGTATCTATGCGGGACTGGATTTTGATCGGGCCTTCCTTGCTCCAGGTGCGCTGTATCCAGTAGGCGTCGAAGTTCCAGTTCGTCAGCTCTATTTCGGAGAGCCACTTGGTTGCCGAGACGTAGCCGTAGATGCCTGGCACTACGAGCCGCACGGGGTAGCCGTGTTTGATGGGGAGTTCGGAGCCGTTCAGCCCGAAGGCCACCAGCGCCTCGCGGCCGTCGAGGGCAAGCTTCGTCTCGAAGCCCGAGGTCCAGCCGTCAACGCTGCGCCCCACGAGTTGCCTGGAGGCGCGTGAGATGTTGTCGCGGGTCACGCCAGCTTCGGCGAGCACGTCGGAGAGGAGGACGCCGGTCCAGCGTCCGTTGGAGACCAGGCCGCCGCCCACGGTGTTGGAGACGCACGAGAGCGTGATGTCCGACTCGCGGGTCGGCATCTCCATGAGATCCTTGTACGAAAACTGGACCGGGTTATCGACTGCGCCTTTTACGGATAGTTTCCAGTCGTTCACGTCCACGCGGGGCGAGGTGAAGGCTGCGTCGATCAGGTAGAAGCTGCTTGCCGGGGTTATGAGATCCGGCATCCCAGGCACGTCGAGCGATGCCGAAGGGTCGGGCTTTGGCAACGTCTGGTGCTCGACAGGCTGCGGCTTTCCACCGCCGCCTTCGCTTTCACCTGTGTCGGTGCTCTTCTTCGGCTCGGCGGGGAACTTCAGGGGCTTTGGGGTGGATGCGGCGGCAGCGCCGCCTGAGGAGAGGAGTCTCCCGAGACCCAAGGCCGCGAGCCCTGCCACGAGCGCGCCACCGCCGAGCATGAGGAAGCTCCGGCGTCCGACCGAGATGCCGCCTTCCGCGTAAGCCTCCCTGGAGCGAACATCCATGGTCGGGGGGATGCCAAACGCGCCGCCATCTTCCCCGGCTGGCTCGACGGGCTTCGTGCTTCGGAGGCCAGCGGTACGCAGCAGCATCTCAGTGACCGCCGAACCGATAGCCAGGGCTCCGGCTATGATGACCACCGTCGGGGCGGCTGCAACGAACGGTTCCGCGAGAGCGGCGGCCACCGCGACTCCTGCCAGTATGATCACCCCTGCGATAGCGGTCGCCGGAGAGCGAACCGCGATGTTACCGAGGATGGCGGCTACCACGAGGGCGCCCAGGATCATGCACGTCACGAGCACGGGGATGTCAGCCGTGCCGAGTAGCTCGATGCCGCGCGTCACCAGTTCGCCCGGCGTCTTTTCTATGACCTGCTGGACCAGCGACACGAACACCGAGGGTATCGCCCCGGAGAGGCCGTGCGCCAGCTCCGCCAGCCCGAAGGCCAGCACGGCCCCCGCAACACCGGCTATTCCGGCCCTGGATCTGGCGCCCATGGCATCACTCTCCTTCGCTCTCTTCAAAACCACTCCGAAATCCTGGCACTGAGTCTATTGGCAACCCATGAAAAAAGAATGAACACGGGATTAAGTTTTCAGTAACGAATACGTTCACTGGAAGGACGTTAGATCATGGCCCGGCAGAACCGGAGGGGGCTCGGTGCAGCGTGAAGCGGAAGCGGGCGCCGTGACCCGGCTCGCTCTCGGCGCCGATCTCACCGCCGTGGGCTTCGACCAGGCCGCGGGCTATCGCAAGTCCCAGCCCCGCACCGGAATCTTCACCGCTGGATGACCTGGATCTCTCACCCCGGAAAGAGCGATCAAAGACCCGAGGAAGATCCGCATGTGCGATCCCTTCCCCTGTATCCGAGACCTCGACCCGCGCGATATCTCCAACCGACTCCACCCGGAGATGGATCTCCCCACCGGAAGGCGTGTGTCGCAAAGCGTTGCCGAGGAGGTTGTAGAGTACGCGCTGTAGTCTGGGAGGGCTCGCGAACACCGGATCAACGCCATCGGCGACTTCCCCGACGAGGCTCACGCCCTTGCTCTCGGCCCGCGGCCCGAAACTGGAAAGGGTGTCCGAAACGAGATCCCGAAGCGAGGCTTCCTCCAGATCCAGCCTCAACAGACCTGCGTCAATCCGGGACAGCTCGAAGAGGTCGTCCACCAGCCGACCGAGCTTCTCGATCTCACCGCGGGCGGAGGCCAGGTAGCGGGCCTCTACTTTCGGGTCATCCGTGAGGCCGTCGGCGACGGCTTCGATCAGGGCGCGCGCCGAAGCGAGGGGCGTTCGCAGGTCGTGGGAGACTGCGGCCACGAGATTACGCCTCGCCTCGTCCATCTCCCGTTCGCGCGCCGCCGCCTCCCTTAGTTCCCGCGCCATCTTGTTGAAGTCTTCCGCGAGCATGGCCAGTTCGTCGTGACCGTCCACCGGGACTTCTGTATCGAGATCACCGGCTGCGAGCCGCGCCGTCCCCCGCCGCAGCTCTTCGATGCGCCGCGCCAGCGGCCCCGCCCCGTAGAGGCTGAAACCAACCGCCAGTAGCGAGGCGAACAGGAGCATAGTCAACAGCAAAGACAGGTCGTGCCCCGAGATAAACATGGCCCGCGCCCCGCCGAGCAACATCCCGAGAAGCAGGAGGCTGGCTATAAGTCCTGCCCCCGCAAGGTACCCTCTCACGCCGCCCACCCGCCCGAGCACACTCGGATGCAAAAGTAGCAACGCCGCCACCCCGACGACGCCGCCCACGCCGCACAGCAACGACGCCACAGCCATCACGTCAGCCCGCGGCACCCCGAACACGTACGCGCCGGATACCAGCGTGATCGCCAGCGCGCCGGCGAAGAAAAGCAGCGCGGCTGCGCCGGTTCGAGCGAACTTCATCATCCGCTGAACCTGTATCCAACGCTCCACACCGTCTGGAGGTAGCGTGGATGGGCCGGGTCCGCCTCCAGCTTCTCGCGCAGCCGACGCACGTGGACGGTGACGGTGCTGGTATCGGCGGAGAACACGTGCCCCCAGACCGTCTCCATCAACTGGTCCCGGGTGAACACCTGCCTGGGATGGGAGGCCAGATACTGGAGGAGGTCGAACTCCCGCGCCGTGAGCGCCACCGACTCACCCCTAACGCTGACCTCGCGCGTCCCTGTGTCTATCCGCAGGTCGTCAAAGACGAGCACCCCGCCGCCCTCAGGTGCCGCCTCGCCTGTCCGGCGCAACACCGCTTCGACGCGGGCAGCCAGCTCGCGCGGGGAGAACGGCTTGGTCACGTAATCGTCCGCGCCGAGGCCGAGGCCAACTATCCTGTCCTCCTCCTCGCCGCGGGCCGTCAGCATGATCACGGGCACCCGCCGCTCGGACTGGATGCGCCTGCACACCTCGATGCCGCTAACCTCGGGCAGCATGAGGTCGAGAACCACGAGATCCGGACTCTCCCTGCGGTAGAGCTTCAGGGCTTCCGCGCCGTCGGCGGCCGGGACGACCGTGTGTCCATCGCGCCTCAGGTACAGGCCAACGACCTCCCTGATGTTTGGCTCGTCGTCGACTACCAGGATCTTCGCCACCGGGGCCAACACCTCCTACCTCCCACGGAGTATATCGTCGGGTATATGGCCGGCGTCTATATTGCCTGTCCCACCCCCGACACGGTAAACGTATCCGTAGTCGTGGGTCATGTCTTCGGCTTCCAACGTCTCCACCGACCGTGTAATGAGCCGGGGCAGGAGCCTGGCCGAGCGCGCGAGCAGACGGCTCAAGTCCTCCTCCGTTTCCGGTTCGGCGACCCCGGTTGCGTAGTTCACCGGATAGCCCACGAGCCCGTAGGGAAGCTCCAGTTCGCCGGCCAGAACCGCCTCGGGTCCACAAGTCTGGCTCACGGCCGCAACCCCCGCCGTGCCCAACCAGCGGATCTCCGCCCTGGTCTCGAACCTCGGGCCGTTCGTGTGACCGTAGACGCCGCCGACGGTGATCTCCAGCCCCAGGCTCTCCGCCGCGAGCTCCATCCTACGCCGGAGGCGCGGGGAGAAGGGCTCGCTCTGAATGAGATGTCCCCGCTCCGGATCTCCGGGCTCTGTAAAGACGGTGCAAGGCGCTCCGTTGGGGAGGAGATTCCCCGGGAAGAACAGGTCATCGAAGAGGATGGGACGTCCCAGGGGCACGTCGGGACTCACCATCCCCACAACGGTCGTTGCGAAAACCGCCCGCGCTCCGAGCTGTTTGAGCGCCACGAGGTTCGCCTGGTGTGGGATCGTGTGGGGCAGGTGGTGGTGTCCTTCCCGGTGCCGGGAGATGCCCCCCACGG
Source organism: Rubrobacter sp. (assembly GCA_013695335.1). Lineage (GTDB taxonomy): Bacteria > Actinomycetota > Rubrobacteria > Rubrobacterales > Rubrobacteraceae > JACDGB01. Next base: position 441 of record JACDAR010000127.1, on the reverse strand, counting down.
TCCACGGCCCGATCCTCGCAACCTCCACCCACGCTCTTCCGAAGCGGGTCTCGACCAGACGCGGTTCGGAATCCCCGCCGAGCTGGTAGATACCCGAACCTGTGATGATGCCGACGTCTATCATTGCTTCTCCTCAGGTGACAATAGACCATCTTCGGCGCCGCGATTCCGCCGCCTCAAGTACCTGGACAGCGAGAGGCTCCCGGCCAGCAGGACCAAAGACGCGAGTAGCATGAGCGGATTGATCTCCGGTCTGCCGCCGGTAAGGTCCGTCTCGATGGAAGCCCCGAAGAGCACCCACGACAGGGTGGCCGGTATCAGGCCCAGCGCGGTCGCCAGGGCGAAAGACTTCCAGCGGATGCGAAGGAAGCCAGCCATCATCCCCACCAGGTCCAGGGGCGCGTAGACGAGACACATCAGCAGCACCGTCTCGAAACCGTT
>JACDAR010000094.1 GCA_013695335.1 Rubrobacter sp. | reverse complement strand
GAAGACATCCCCCACACCGCCATCCGTCCTTATCCGACGCAGTACGTTTTCGGGGAGGAACTTAGGAACGGAGATCCCGTCACGGTGCGTCCCATCAGGCCAGAGGACGAGCCGCTGATGGTGAAGTTTCACGGTTCGCTCTCGGAGCAGAGCGTGTACATGCGCTACTTCCACATGATGGGCCTTGACCAGCGCACGGCCCACGACCGCCTCACCCGCATCTGCTTCATAGACTACGACCGCGAGATGGCGCTGGTGGCCGAGCGTGAGAATCCCGAGACCGGGGAACCCGAGATCATGGGCGTCTCCCGACTCAGCCGCTACGGCGCCGCCCCCGATGAGGCGGAGTTCTCCGTGCTGGTCAGCGACGCCCACCAGCACCAGGGCGTCGGCACCCTGCTTCTGGAGAAGCTGCTCGACGTGGGGCGTGAAGAGGGTCTCAGGCGCATCACCGCCGACATCCTCTTCGACAACAGGCCCATGCAGCGCATCAGCCAGAGGCTCGGGTTCAAGCTGCGCCGCGACACAGAGGACATGGTAATGAAGGCTGACCTGGATCTGTACAGCACAGCTTAGAAATTCACGGACTATCCTGGTGGGCGCGGTATATTCTGGCAGTTGGAGGTTTTCCAGGATCGGGAGGTGCATGGCGTGAACATTATCTTCTGGATAGCCTTCGGGCTGGTGGCCGGCTTCATCGCCAAGCTGCTGCTCCCCGGGAGAGACCCGGGCGGGTGCATTATCACGATGCTCCTCGGCGTCGCCGGGGCATTCGTCGGCGGGTTTCTCTACACCACGTTGACCGACAGGCCGTTCGTCGCCGCGTTCGACCTCGGGAGCATGACCGTGGCCGTGATCGGCTCCATCCTAGTCCTCCTCATCTACCGCGCCCTCGTCGGACGCAGGGGCTGACGCCGACTCACTTCCTCGCGGCCCAGGCCCCGGAAGCGGTGGAGGCCCCGATCAGGATGGCAGCCTGCACTACAGCCGAGAACGCCAGGGTAAGCAGGTAGATTTGCCACGCCTGTTCCGGGGTGATGTCGGTTCCAAGCACCCCCGATAACATCTCGGCCATCGGCGTTATCCCGAGCCTCCGCGCCGACACAAGCGCCCCCGCCGCGCCCCCGACCACGAAGATTGGCACTGCCACAGCCCCGCTCACGAGCCCCGAGAGCGCACCCGGCCTTCCATCCTCGCGCCCCGCATCCGCGGCAGCAGCCCGCCTCCCGAGCGAGATGCCGACGAAGATCGCAGCCACCATCCCCACCACGGTCCCGAGCAGCGAGACCATAAAAGCCACCACCCCACCGAAGACGCCCCACTGCATCCCCACCCGCACCGCGCTGCCCTTCTCGCCCTGTTCCATAGACGTATTCTAGAGGTTACAGGTCCGCCGGGAGCAAACGGAATGGTCGTCCTCCCGGTCCACGTACCGCGCGGAAGTGGCGCTCATCCAGCGTGAGGATGTCGTGGGCGCCGTGGCGTTCGGCGATCACCACGTTGGACGCGTCGGCGAGACCGAGATCCCCGAAATCAGCGTACCTTTCGATCACCCTAACCGCCTCCACCACATCCGTCGCGGTGAACGGTTCCAACCGGTAAGTCCCTCGCGCAATTTCATTCAACAAGGCAACCTCGGCCTCCCTGCCTACCCTCGTCACCAGCAAGTAATCCAACTCGGTTAGCACGAAAGGCGAAAGAAGAAGCGGCCCGCCAGCCCATTCAACCGCCTCTTTCGCCGCGCTATGCAGCGGCTGATCCGAATCCAGCGCCGAGAGCAGACCGCTGGTGTCGAGGATCACCAGTCCCCGAAACCCCGGGCGAGCTCCTCATCAACCCTCTCCGCCAGGGTCGAATCCCCGCTAGAAAATAGCGGTAAACGCGGCCTGGGCGGCTCCAGCCTCCGCGTCAATTCCCGAACCGCCTCCCGGATAAGCTCCGCCTCGCTCTTCCCTTGCGATGCTGCGGCCCGTGCGAGATCAGCCTTCAACTCGTCGGGGAGATACACTGTAGTCTTCTTCATACCATACACTGTACCATACATCGCAATGAGCGATCCTCCGGTCACCAGTAACGAGACGATAAACGTCACTAACCCCCGAAGACGCCCCACTGCATCTCAACCCACACGGTGCTGCCCTTCTCGCTCTGTTCCATAGACGCATTCTAGAACACGCCCGCAAATCCACCCTCGCACAGACTTCTTCAGCGAGTGAGACGTCTCCGGAGAATGTCAGCGCAGCCGGGTTGAGGCATGGTCAACGGTAGATATCTTTGCGGTGTGCGATGTCCAGAACGAGCACTTCTCGCGATTCGTCGTCTATCTCGTAGATAGCCGGATAATCTCCTACCCGGATTCGCCAGCCTTCCTTCCCTCGCAGCTTGCTGGATCCTGACGGACGAGGATCCTCAGAGAGGCCCCGAAGACCCATTTCGATGCGATCCTGAATATATGTAGGAAACCGGGACAACCGTTTCTGCGCTCTCCTCTGGACTATTATGGAATAGTGCATTAATCACCCTGTACCTTACCCTTCCGGATCTCCCGCATGGCCTGATCGAGAGGTATAGCTTCGTCGCCTTCGCTCTCGATCTCAGCTCTTGCTTCCTCATAAGCCCGGATGTCGTCTAATTCTTCCAGTTCTGCCAGCAACCGCTCGTATACCTCGATATCCAGGAACACCCCTACGCGCCTGCCGTTCTCATCGACCATGTATTTCGCATCCATAACCTGTCTCCTGCTTCGGCGATTTCCATCCACCGGGCCATTCCCACGACCTCGATGCTATTGTACAGTCGAGTGCGAAAGGGCAGGGTAGCTATAATTAACTATCCCGGCCACCAACCCTGGCAGCGGCGCCCCACCACTTCCTATGCGGATTTTGTTTCCATGGAACGTCGTCCTGACGCCAGGTACCACTCGTACGTCTGCCTGATGCCCTCTTCGAGGGGTGTGCTGGCCTCCCAGCCGAGTTCGTGGAGCCTGCTCACGTCCAGAAGCTTGCGTGGGGTTCCGTCTGGTTTTGAGGTGTCGTATTCGATGGCTCCTTCGTATCCCACTACGTTCCGGATCAGGATCGCAAGTTCCTCGACGCTAATATCCCGCCCGACACCGACGTTGATGATCTCATCGCCGGAGTAGTTCTTCATCAAAAACACGCAAGCGTCGGCGAGGTCGTCAACGTACATGAACTCACGCCTGGGCGTCCCCGTGCCCCACACTGAGACGCTGCGATCCCCCGTCGTTTTGGCCTCGTGGAATTTGCGGATCAGTGCTGGCAAAACGTGGCTGGTCTGGAGGTCGAAGTCGTCGTGCGGCCCGTAGAGGTTGGTCGGCATCACGCTTATGAAGTCGGCACCGTATTGTTTGTTGTATGCGCGGCACAGCTCGATGCCGGCTATCTTGGCTATGGCGTAGGATCTATTAGTGGGCTCTAACTCCCCGGTGAGCAGGTGCTCCTCTCGCATGGGCTGGGGCGCGAACTTGGGATACACGCACGAACTGCCAAGAAACAGCAGTTTTCTGACGCCGTGCCTTTGGGCGGCGTCTATGGAGTTTAGCTCTATGGTCAGGTTCTCCCGCAGGAAGTCAGCCGGGTACGTGTCGTTGGCAAGGATGCCACCCACTCTCGCCGCCGCGAGGAATATGTACTCGGGTTTCTCCGAGGCGAAGAATTCGTCCACCGCCTGCGGGTCTCCGAGGTCCAGTCCTGCGTGGGAGCGCGTGATGAGGTTGTCGTAGCCTTCTGCCTCAAGGCGGCGCAGGATCGCCGATCCCACCAATCCCCGGTGCCCGGCGACGTATACCCTGCTCTCCGGGTTCACTGGCTTGCCGTTCCCCTCGGCGTGAAGATGTGTCCGGCCTCCGTGAGGGTTTTCTCCTGGCGCGCGATCTCGAGGTCGAACTCGACCATGCGCCTGACCAACTCATCTATCTTCACGCGCGGCGCCCACCCCAGCTTCTCCCTGGCCTTCGTGGCGTCACCCTGGAGCGCCCTCACCTCGGTCGGACGGAAGTAACGGGGGTCGATCTCGACGTGATGTTCCCAAGGGAGATCCAGGTACGAAAACACCTTCTCGACGAACTCGCGCACCGCATGCGTCTCTCCGGTGGCGATCACGAAGTCATCAGGCTCCTCCTGCTGGAGCATCAGCCACATGGCCTCCACATAGTCTTCGGCGTGGCCCCAGTCGCGGCTGGCGTCCAGGTTGCCCAGGTAGAGTTTTTCCTGTAGCCCCAGTTTGATGCGGGCTGCTGCGCGGGTGACCTTGCGCGTCACGAACGTCTCGCCGCGACGCTCGGATTCGTGGTTGAAGAGTATGCCGTTGACGGCGAACAGGTCGTAGGCTTCGCGGTAGTTCACAGTCACCCAGTGCGCGTAGACC
>JACDAR010000215.1 GCA_013695335.1 Rubrobacter sp. | reverse complement strand
CCGGAGACCCAGAAGGTAACGAAACCCGCGCCGCCCGGCACGTCGCCGGATACCTGGAAGAGATAGGCTTCGATGTCTCCACGGAGGAGGCCGCGCCTGGCCGTCCCAACGTGTGGGCAGTGTGGGAGGGGGACCGACCGGGGAAGACGCTCCTCTTCGAGGCACACACGGACGTGGTGACGGAGGGGCATGCCGAAGACTGGAAACATCCGCCGTTCGAGGCTGAGTTGGTGGATGGCACGCTCTACGGTCGTGGCGCCTGCGACACGAAGGGCAACCTGGCCGCCGCAGTCGCGGCCGTCAGGGCGATCAAGGATTCAGGCGTCTCTTTCGCGGGCCGGATCGTCCTCTGTCATCCCGTTGACGAAGAGGGCATGATGACGGGCATCAAGCGCTTCATCCAGAACGGTCACGCCGAGGGGGTGGATGGGGCGGTTATCTGTGAGCCGGAGGAGAACCAGATCTGCGTCGCCCAGAAGGGCGCGATGCGCGTGGAGATCAGGGTTCAGGGCAGGATGGCGCATGGGGCGATGCCGCTCTCCGGCGTCAACCCGGTGACGCGGGCGGCCCGGCTCGTGGTAGCCATCGAGGAGTTGGAGCGGGAGGAGATCGAACGCCACGGCGAAGACCCTTATCTTGGGTTCCCGAGCCTGACCCCGACCATCCTGCTCGGCCCCGAGGGTGGTGAGCCGCAGATAAACGTGATCCCATCCAGCGCCTACATCGCACTCGATATCCGCACGGTCCCGAGCCAGTCGCACGGGGAGATTCGCGGCTACCTCGAAGACTGTATCTCCACCCTCGAAGCGGAAGACCCGGACTTCGAGGCTTCGATGGAGGTGATCGAAGAGCGCCCCCCGACCAGTACGGATCGCAACGACCCGCTGGTACGGGCGATGGCCGCCGCCCACGAGACCGTCACCGGAGATCCCCCAACATACAATGGGGTTCCAGGCGCGACCGACGGAACCTTCCTGCACGCCTGGGCAAACATCCCCATAGTCACGACCGGGGCCGGTGGGCGCACCGTTCCGCACCACAAGGATGAATGGGTGGATACCGAAGAACTGCTGATGACCTGCAAACTGTACGCCGCCACGGCGATGTATTTCTGCGAGGAGGAAGCCGATGTTTGATTACAGTTCCATGTTCGATATGACCGGAAAAACCGCGCTCGTCGTGGGGGCCGGCAGCGGAATAGGGGAGGCCGCCGCCCACGGGCTCGCCGCCTTCGGGGCGCGGGTTTTCTGCGCGGACGTGAACGTGGAGGCCGCCGAAGGGACAGCCGAAGCCGCGCGGACAGAGGGCTGGCAGGCCGAGGCGGTCGAGCTGGATATGACCAGTTCGGAGAGCGTGCGGGAAGCGGGGGAGAGTGTAGGGACGCCGGACGCGCTCGTCTCCACGCCGAGCATAAACGTCCGCAAGCCCTTGCTGGATATCACGGACGACGAGTTCGACCGCGTCATAGACCTGAACCTGAAGGGCACTTTCCGGCTGCTCAAGCAGTTCGGGTCAGGGATGGCTGATCGGGGTTCGGGAAGCATCGTAGCGTTCTCCAGCATCAGGGGCGCGACCGTCGAGCCTGGGCAGGGCGTGTATGCGGCGACCAAATCCGGGACGGTGCAGATGCTGCGCGCCCTCGCTGACGAGCTGGGGAGCAAGGGCGTGCGCGTCAATGCGCTCGCGCCTGGCATAGTCGAGACGCCGTTGACAGCGCAGATCAAGAACGCGCCCGAGTGGTACGACGCCTACGCCCAGAAGAGCATCCTGAAGCGCTGGGCCCAGCCGCACGAGATGGTCGGTATGATCGTCTACCTCGCCTCGGAGGCAAGCTCGTACGTCACCGGCTCGTGGATGTTCGTGGATGGCGGCTGGACCGCCGCCGACGGCCGCTTCACTCCGCCGCTGTAGCCTGTTTGACACGATGCACCTGGATACAGATACTTCGATAGCGTGCGTTGATCCGCGAGAAGGAGGGGCCTGATGGCTGGCGGTACGGGGAACGGTTCGGCGACGAGTTTCGGGACGCGGCAGATAGTCGTCGCCGGGGTGCTCGGCGGCATTGCGATCTTCCTCGGGGCGACGCGCCTCGGGTTCATCCCGGTTCCCAACCTTGCGGGCAACGCAACCGTGATGCACGTCCCGGCCATCCTCGGCGGGGCTATCGAGGGTCCGATAGTCGGCCTGCTCGCTGGCGGCATCTTCGGGGTGTTCTCTTTCATTCAGCCGGAGGTTCCGTTGTTCGCCAACCCCTTGATCGCCATAGGTCCGAGGCTCCTGATCGGGGTGGTGGCGTGGGCCGTGTTCGTGGGGTTACGCGGCATTAGCGTGGACCTCGCGGCGGCTGTCTCAGGGGTGTTCGGTTCCCTGACCAACACCATAGGCGTGCTCGGGCTTGCCGTGCTCCTCGGATACCTGCCGCCCGCGGCGGTAGTGCCGATCATCCCCCAGGCCATAGCCGAGGCCGTGCTGGCGGCCATCGTGACGGTGGTCGTCGTGCGGGGCGTGCTCCTTTACCGCAGTGGCCGGACCACCGCGCCGGAGATCGGCTCCGACGAGGAGAAACGCTACTGAGGTTCAGGTTTCAGGCTTCAGGTGTCAGGTTTCAGGGCGCTGTCCGGAGCTTCTCGTTTCTCGTCTGTCGCCGAAGATACTCCAGCGGTGGTGAAGCGGCCGTCGTGAACTCCGTGCGCCCGGTCGGATCGTGATCGAATTGGATGGCGTCTCTTTCGCCTACCGTGGGGGCGAGGAGGACGCGGTACACGCCCTGCGCGACCTGAACCTGGAGATAGAGCAGGGCAGGCTCACGGCCGTCATAGGCCACAACGGGTCTGGAAAGAGCACGCTCGTCAAGCTGCTGACCGCCGTCCTATACCCGACGGAGGGCGAAGTCAGGGTGGAAGATATCGTAGTGCGGCACGAGACCCGTTGGGAAGTGAGGAGCCGCGTCTCTGTCGTGTTCCAGGACCCGGACGACCAGCTCGTTATGAACAGGGTCGCAGACGACGTGGCCTTCGGGCCCGAGAACCTGGGGCTGCCGCGCGGGGAGATAGCGGAGAGGGTCGAGTTCGCCCTGGGGGCGATGGACCTCACGGATCTGTCCGAGAAGATCGTGGACGACCTCTCGCTCGGACAGAAGCAGCGCACGGCCATCGCCGGGGCGCTTGCGATGCGGCCCCGATACTTGATCCTGGACGAGCCTACCTCGCTCCTCCCCGCCGTCGCGGGGGAACGCCTCGTGAAGACGGCGCGGGAGCTGAAAGACCGGGAAGGGATGGGGGTTATACACGTTACCCACTCCATGTCCGAGGCCGCGCTGTTCGACCGTGTGATCGTGATGGACGCCGGACGCCTCGTCATGGACGGAACCCCGGCCGAGGTCTTCCGGCGCGCCGACGAACTGCGTGCGATAGGGCTCGACGTTCCACTCGGCGCAAGCATCGCCCAGCGTCTCCGGTCACGCGGCGTCCCGCTCGAAGGAGACGTGCTCACGAACGCTGACCTGCGAAAAGCCGTCTCCGCCTTGCCGCGCCCCGTGGAAGGCTCGGGATGACCGAAGGGGCCGCGAAAGAAACGCTGTTAACCGAACTGCGGGACTTCCAGTACACGTATCTGGAGGGGACGCCTCGGGCGGTCGAGGCGGCTCGCGGCATCTCGTTCGGGGTGCGGCGCGGTGAGCGGGTCGGCCTCATCGGCCCCACACAGTCTGGGAAATCCACCGTCGTCTACGCCCTGACGCACCTGCTGCGCCTGAAGGAGGGCCAGGTCTTCCACGAGGGAGAGGACGTGGCGGCCCCTGGCTACGACAGGGCCGCGTTGCGGAGGAAGGTTGGCGTGGTGTTCCAGCGCCCGGACTTCCAGATTCTGGAGGACGTGGTCGGCAAGGACGTTGCCTTCGGGCCGACGGCGGCTGGAGTTCCAGCTGATGAAACGCGAGATCGAGTCGAGGAGAGCCTTGAGGCGGTCGGGCTCTCTTATCCCGAGTTCAGGTTGCGTTACGTGCACGCCCTGTCAGGTGGGCAGAAGAGGCGGGTTGCCCTGGCCGGGGTGCTGGCTATGCGCGCGCAGCTCCTGGTGCTCGACGAGCCGATGGCTGGCCTCGACCCCCGCGGACGCCAGGAGTTTTTCGACCTCTTCGACAGGCTGCGGGAGCAGGGGGGCCTCACGATGGTCATGTGCTCGTCCAGCCTCACGGAAGCGAG
>JACDAR010000083.1 GCA_013695335.1 Rubrobacter sp. | reverse complement strand
AGCGACGTGCAACTCGGAGTCGAGCTTCTCCGAGAGCATCATGGCCATCTGCGCAGCGTGGGTCGCTTCCTCTGAGCCATCGGTCGCCAGCAGTATCTTCGTCGGGAACATCTCTCTGGTTCTCCTTTCGGTAGTCGGTTGTGGGACGTGTCGGTGTGCCGTACCTCCTCGCTCCCGTACGGCCTCTCTTCACAGACAACACTAGATCGGACGGCGGGTTCCGTCTTGAGCAAAAAGGTTCATTCATCTGGCAAAAATAGATCAACGGGCAGCGATGTCCCCTTGGAAGGTTCCCGGCCCGAATTGGTCGATTCTGACTGGTCAACTGATCCTTTCTGCTCAGGCGGACGAATCCCGGACACAGTACCTTTCCCTTACGCGAACAGGATGGATCAGGAGGATTTGAGATGAGGGAAATCAGGGGACGCTGGAGACGCCCGCTCCTGGGTCTGGGCGTGGCCGCCGGTGCGTTCGCCGCGACGGCGAGACCGGCGCTGGCGCACGAGAAGTGGTTTCGGGAGAGCTCGGAGTTCCCGCTGCGGTGGGACCTGCTGTTCCGTCCGCTTCCACTGGCTTTCGTTGCCGCGGTACTGCTCGCCGTCCTGGCTGTGGCCCTGCTGTGGCGGTCGCGCGGCGGCCGGGGGTTTCTGCTCGGACCAGAGGCCCTGGGCGCTACCGAGGAACGTCGCGCCCTCTTCTACGGGCTGGTGCCCCTAATACTGGGCGTCCACGTCGCCGTGCCGCTTCTCGTGAACGGCTTGCAGGGGAACCTGTTCTCCCCGGACAACGAGTTGCCTGGCGTGTGGGCCAACTTCCTTGGGTTTGCCGAGACGGGAATCGCGCTGGCCCTCTTCTACGGCCTGTTCACCCGCGTCGCGGCAAGCGCCCTGGTCCTGCTATGGCTCACCGGACTCTTCGTGATGGGCCCGCAGCCGATGCTGGACAACGCATTCTTTCTCGGCTTCGCAGCATTTTTCTTCCTGGTCGGGCGCGGCCCTTACGCCCTCGACCGCCTGCTCCTGCCACGCCTGGAACCACCGGCGCATCTCGCCGGGTACGCGCTGCCCACTCTGCGCATAGGGCTTGGCCTCAGCTTCGTCGTCGTGGCGTTCACCGAGAAGCTGGCCAACATCCCGCTGGGCCTAGCCTTTCTCGAAGAATACCCGCTGAACTTCACCGGGGCGCTTGGGATACCGTTATCGGACGAGGTCTTCGTCCTGTGCGCCGGGGCGGTGGAGTTGTTGGTGGGGATGCTCATACTCTTTGGCCTCTTCCCACGCGAGACGGTGCTCGTCGCGCTAGTCCCCATCAACCTGACGCTGACGGTCTTCAATTGGACCGAGCTCGTCGGGCACCTCCCGATCTACGGAGTGCTGGCGGTGTTGCTGATCTGGGGCCGGGGAGACAGGAACCCGGAACTCTGGACGAAAGGCTTGCGGGAAGGACCACTAGCCGCTGACGAAAGCCTGAAGCGTTCCGCACCAACGGGACCAGTGGAGGTGAAGAACGGCGACAGGATAGCCAAGCCGAATGGATAAGCACGAGGACGGTTTCGGACCAACTAGTGAAAGGAGGCATGATGGGGGACAGGAGAACGACCCTGATCGAGAGGTTGTTGAACCGGATCGAGGACCACGTGGAGCATTGGCGTCAGGAAGACGCCGCCAGGAAGGCGGCAGTTGCGGCGCAGAGGGAGGTGCTGTGGGCCGAGGCCAGGGAGAGGGAGAAACTCCTGGCCGAAGCCGTCTCTGAGGAGGAATCGCGGCGAGGCCCGCTAGAACAGGCCGTCGAACGGCAAGAGGTCATCTTCGTCGTCCACTCCGAAGAGGCTGCCCGGGCGATTGAAACCTGCGCCGACCGGGGCAGCCGCCTGGCGAGCGTGGTTCCCGGCAAGGGCGCATACGGGGGGAACACTGGCCTCAAGGGCTCGTGGCTGGTGTTCGAGACGCCGGAATGAACTAGAAATGGTATCGGGTCTGGCCCACCCTAGTAGGGAACGGGCGTTGGGGCGTTCCCGCCTGTATCCTGTACCCGGAGCGGACGGAGGAGTTATGGAGAATAGCCGAGCACAGGGACTAGAAGCCCTCTCGGACGCGTTCGGAGATCGCTTCAGGCGGCACACGGATGGGGGCGGTCTGGGCGCCGCCTCGGTGCTTCCGTCGGGGTCGGAGGAGGTACAGGAGCTAGCCAGGATCTCCAGGCGCCACGGCCTGACGCTCGTGGCCGTGGGCGCTGGCACCGCACCTGATGCCAGCGCCCCGGGCGACAGCGTCCTCGTACGCTTCGATCTGATGCGGGGGGTACACCTCCCCCACGACAGCGAAGCCTCCTGGGCCGAGGCCGAACCCGGAGCCCTGTGGCTCCAGATGGACAACGAGCTACGTCTGTGGGGCAAGGGACTCGCCGTCTACCCCACCAGCGCCCCGCGCGCCACGGTGGGAGGCTGGCTGGCTACCGACGGTTTGGGGGTCGGTTCCTTCGAATACGGCCGTATCCGGGAGAACGTGCTCTCCGCGAGCGTGGTGCTGGCCGACGGTACGCTCCGCGAGGTCGTGGGCGAAGAGCTTGGTGCCTTCGTCTGGCCGCAGACTGGTGAAGGGATCGTCGTTGGGGCCAGGCTCCACACCAGACGCGCGGACACAGACGTGCCCTTCGCCGCCACCTTCGCAGGCCCGGCGGCTGCGGGAGACCTCATCGGGGCGGTGACGGAGATCTCGGGGTCCTCCCTGGCGCTCTGGCATCTGGCGTTCTTGAGCCCTGCGATGTCTTCGATGCAGGGACTCGGAGAAGAGTACCTGCTGTTCGGCGCCTATCCGGGCGAGAGGGAGGAGGTCGTGGTGGATCTCGGCCCCAAGATCGAGGCCAACGGCGGGCGTTTGCTCGAAGCCGCGAGGGCGTACAGGGCCTGGGGGGAACGGTTCTACCCGGTGGCTCCATCCCGGACGACTCCCGGTATCTCCCGCGATTTCGTCCCCCTGCACGAGCTACGCCGGATTCTCGACGTCCGACCAGGCGCGGCAGTGCAATGCACCATCTCACGCTCTGGTGAGACGCTGCTGCTTGCCATGAACACCGGTGATCTCGCCACGACCCATTAGAGGCGCTGGGCGTTCGGCCATTACAAAGAACTAGAAGTCCCGGGCGGCTTCAGGGCATAGTCCCTCCCCGATCGCGAAAGAACCCGATGCCCGCAGGGTGACAGGTGGGGAAAGGAGATGCAAACACCGAGTATCTATGTTCGTTTTTTGGATAGTGAGATTTTTCGAGGTCCGGGGTGAAATGGGTTAGATGCCGGATCTACCTTGACGGGGTTTGGCGATGGTGTAGCCTGACGCCCCGGCACTGGAAAGCTCCGTAGACGGGAGGAACGGGGGCTGTATGATCACGGTGACCGAAGAGGCAAAGGAAGTTCTGCGGGACTTCGACCTGCCGGACGGGACGATTCTACGGCTGGACCCCGTGCAGGTCAGCAACCCTGACGATTTCCGGGTACGGCTGGGCGCCGGGGAACCGAAGGGCGACGATCAGGTGGTCGAGCGTGACGGCGAGGATCTGCTGCG
>JACDAR010000079.1 GCA_013695335.1 Rubrobacter sp. | reverse complement strand
GAATGGACGCACGCCTGCTTCAACCCGGAGACGGAGCTCTTCTACTGCCCGGTGCAGGATACCGGTTCGACGATCGCGCGGCGGCGCAGGGAGTTCAAGGAGGGCATGCCTTACTGGGGAGCCCACGTCATCGTTGACTCCGAGGACATGAAGGGGTCCGTGAGCGCCTTCAGCGCGTCCACGAGCGAGGAGGTCTGGAGGTGGGAAACCGACCTTCCGATGTGTGCGTCGGTGCTCACCACGGCCGGCGACCTCGTGTTCGCCGGCGAACCCTCGGGTTATTTCAACGCATTAGATGCGCGCACCGGGGAACATTTGTGGAGGTTCCTGTGTGGAAGCGGCCACCACAGCAGCCCCACGACCTACAGCATTGACGGAAGGCAGTACATAGCCGTGCCGGTCGGCTGGGGCGCCTGGGTCGAAGGGTTCCTGCCCGGGATGATGGGCGGTCCCCACGGCTCCGCTATCTTCGTTTTCGCGCTGCCGTAGGAATAAGCACCGATGTCTACTACGCTGGGTGGCGTACGCCACCCAGCGTACCGGAAGGAACGTCTTGACACTGCTTGACGGCTTCCCGAGCGTGCACGACGGACCGGATTTGGGCCCGATCCTGGTGAATCATCAAGAGAGCGCCAGAACCCGGGGTTTTTGGCTAGGTCTGTCCGCGCGAGGCTTCGTCATGCCCGCGAAAGGGATTATCCTTACACTGTTCGAAGGCTATGTTTGTGGCTTCAAGCGCCCGCTGGGTGTGTATGACGTCCATCTCAGCTCCCAGAAGGCCGAAGATCTCCAGGCCCGCACTGAGCCGCTCCCGCGCCTTTTCGGGCTCCCCTTCACGGATGTGGAGCGTGCCGTACTCGTGGAGGATGCGGGCCTCGGCGTAGGGGTATGGTATGGAGCGCGACCACGATAGCGCTACCTCCAAGGCCGCGCTCGCCTCCTCCCGGCGCCCCTGCAGCGAGAGGCTCTTAGCCAGGACGCGCAACGCTTCCACGCCGTCGACCCGGTTTGTCATCTTTCGGCCTCGGCTCAGCGCGAGATTCGCCCACTCTTCGGCCCTGGCCACCTCGCCCGTATCGGCGTACGCCTCCGCTAGGACCGAGAGCACCAGGACCTCGTACCACCACGTTAAATTGGAGAGATCCTGCCTGGGCCCCAGGCGGACTATGGCCTCGGCTGAGCGTCCTTGCAGCACTTCCAGCTCCACCAGCCGCGACTCAGCGTAGCGTAACACCTCATGGTTGCCTGCTTCTTGGGCCAGAGCTATGGCATCCGAGAAGCACCGGGTAGCGTCCTCCCACGCCCCCTGAGCCTTGAGCAGGACGCCAAGGTAGGCGGAAGACAAGCTGGAGAAGTAAGATGGCTGGGTGCTCCGCGCGAGGCTCACGGCGCGCTGCAGGTATTCACGAGCCTCCTGCCAATCGCCTAGGTAGAAGTGCTGCAAGCCTAGGTTGGCCGTGTGCATGGCGAGCAGATCGGTGTCGCCCGTCTTGTTTGCGACGGCCACCCCCCGCTCGCCGCACTCGCGGCTCCGGTCGAACTCCCCCCGCACCATGTACACCAGGTGCAGGGACAAGAGCGCCGTGCCCAGGGTATCAAGGCTGCCCGCTCTATGCCCCAACAAGACGGCCGTTTCCAGGGCTGCTATCCCTTCGTCGGGAGTGCCCAACCAGAGGAGCGCGTTGCCACGCATCATCTCCGCCTCGGAGAGTAGGTCAATATCTTCTACCGCGTGGGAGAGGCTCGCGCCCCGCTGCGCCGCATCCCGGCACTCGGCAAACTGGGTGCGTGCCCAGTAAAGACGCGCAAGGGCGCCGTAGAGGGCTGCCAAGCCGCGCCGCACTCCCTCGGTAGCGCCGGGCTCATCAAGCGACTTCAGGTGGGCCGAGAGGCGCGCGGTGCCCTCATCCGGAGTCCCCCGTCTGAAGTGCGTCTGCGCTATCGCAGCTTCGACCCTGCCCGCGCCTTCCTGGTCATTGCGGGCGCCGTGGATCTTCGCCGCCTGTTCGAGAGCGGCCAACGCCTCGTCGTAGCGAACGGTGGTCGCTAGCACGCTGCCCAGCTTTTCCAGTGCATGCGACGCCGCGGGTTCGTCGCCCACCCTCTCCGCGAGATCGAGCGCGCTGCGGTAGTGCTGCTCCGCCTCACCGTGCGCGAACACCGCCTCCGCTTCGTCCCCGGCCAACAAAGCGAACGGCAGCGCCCGCTCGGGCGAGGAGCCTTCCACGAAGTGGCGCGAGATCTCCGCAGCCCTCTCTCGCCGGGCACGCTCCCCAAGCCTCTCCAGCCCCTCGCCCGCCGAGCGGTGCAGCATCTTTCGGAGTTCGGGAGAGAGTCCCGCGTAAAGAGTCTGTTGGGTGAGGGCGTGGTCGAACGCGTAGAGGTCCCTAGCCACCCGGACGAGGCCGGAAGCCGCGGCCTCTTCCAGCGCTTCCTTCGCTTCCTCCTCGCCGAGATTCACTACCGCCATCAGGTCCTCGAAGCCGAACACCTGTCCCAGAACACTCGCCTGTTCGAGGATTGTTGGGGTTTGTGGCCGCAGGCGGGAGACCCTTTCGGAGATCGCCTCGCTCACGCTCTCGGGAGCCGCGAGGCCTTCGATCTCCTTGCTGATCCAACGCCCCCCCCGCTGCGTTAGGTCGCCGCGTTCGATTAGGTCTTTTAGTACCGCGACGGTGAAGAAGGGGTTGCCCTCGGTGCGGCCGTAGACGAGGGCTGCAACCTCTTCCGATACCTCGGTCCCGTCCAGCCTGCCGCTCATCAGCGCGGCCGTCTCTTCTGGCCCCAACCTCCCGACCCTCACTTTCTCGACGAGCTGCTCGCTGTCGAGGTCCCGCACAACTTTGCGCAACGGGTGCCCCCGACCGATCCCTTCGTCGCGGTAGGTCCCCACGAGCAGCACCCGGTCCCCGCGCGTGTGCCTCGAAAGGTGCGCCAGCAGATCCACGCTGGCGCCGTCCGCGCAGTGCAGATCGTCTAACAAGAGGGCGACGGGCCTCTCGGCGGCCACCGCCCGCACGAAGCCGGCCACCGCCCGGAGCAGCCGTTGCGATTCCTCCTGGCCCTCGGAAGGAACCACGATCCGCGACGGGAAGTAGTCTGGCAACAGACCGGCCAAGTACGGCCAGCGTTCGGGGATCGCCTCACGGATGCTTGTCGGTGCCTCCTGGTAGAGCGTAGGGAGAGCATCCAGGAACGGATAGAAGGGTACACCGCGATGCGCCTCGTAGCAGCGCCCGGTGGTCACCAGGAAGCGGCGCTCCCAGGCGTGTACGCTTACCTCCTGAGCCAGCCTCGTCTTCCCTATGCCCGGCTCTCCGGCCAGCAGCACCAGCCGCCCCGAACTGCCTTCGGTGGCCTTCAGCGCGTCCAAGACCCGCCCCAACTCTTTCGCACGCGCCACCAGAGGCGCCCTCGGAAGCGTGCCGAGCAAGCCGCCCTCGATCACCGCCCGGTTCACCGCCTGGTCGCCGCACGAGGATTGCTCCACCGGGTGAAGGGCGGAAGCCTGAAACTCGCCGCGATCCCCTCCGGAGAGTTCCAGGGCATCAGCAAGCTGCCGCACGGTGCTGCGGTAGGGCGCCTTGTTGACGCCGCGCTCGGGGTTGCTGATCGTGCGCACGCCTAGCCTGGCTTGCCTAGCCAGTTCCTCCTGCGTCAGGGCTGCGGCGTCCCTGTGGCGCTTGAGCACAGATGCGAATGTACGGGATCGCTGCACGTTCATGAAAGTTCCACCTTTCTGCATTTTGTACCCTGGCCAGGTGTGACGCAACTCGGTGGGTAGTCGGTGGGTAGTACCCGTATCGGTTTCGCCCCCGAAAGCCTAGAGTTCGACAAGGTGAAGAGATGGACCTATGCGGAGATGGAAACGTCCGAACCATAACCGTTGACACGTGCGCAACTCGCCCGTTGGCAGAAGCTCTAAGTGAGAGACGAGAGGCTACCGGCGATCTACGAGCAGGTGTTGGTGTGTTTGCTGGAAAGGGGGAGTGAATATGCAGGACCAGGTCGAACCCACGCTCTACGATAGGCTCGGTGGCGCATACAACATCGCCGTCGTTGTCGACGACTTTATCGACAGGATCATGGTCGATGACAGGTTGAACGCGAACCCTCGCGTCGACGAAGCGCACCACAGGGTCTCGCCGCAGGGGTTCAAGTATTACGTAACGGAGATGGTCTGTTGGGCGGCCGGTGGACCACAAACGTACTCCGGACGTTCCATGGGCGACTCCCATCGGCACCTGATGATCACCGATGAAGAGTGGGTGGCGTTTATGGACGACTTCCAGCAGACGCTTGACAAGTTCGAGGTGCCACGGTCGGAGCAGGAGGAGTTGACGGCCATAGTGGAGAGCACTAAGGACTCCATAGTGGTAAGCCCACCCTTCCAGGAAGGCCCGGTGGAAGCGTCGTAGACGGTTTGCCTCGTGCTTCGCGGCTCTTACGAGCGGGATGGGCATGGCAGGCGAAGTAATCCTAAACGGTACGCACAGGTTTCAGGAGGCTACGCAAGAGTTCGGACGTAGCCCTCGCAAGGAGTATCTCGGAAAGGAGTTCGGGCATGAGTATCGTGGGAACGGTGGATAGCCTCTGGCGCTATCCGGTCAAGAGCATGGGCGGCGAGGAGCTGGAGGAATCCTTCCTGGGGTTCTCCGGGGTCTACGGCGACCGCTACTTCGCCTTCAGGAGCCCGGCCAGTCCCAGGGGATTCCCCTACTTGACGGGCCGGGAGCAAGAGCAGATGCTCAGGTATCGTCCGCGTTTCCGGCATCCTGAGAAGGCCGCTGGGCCGCCAAACCTGGCCGCTGCGGAGCGCATCGCGCCCGGCATCAACCCCGTTAATGCCGATCCCAAGGACATGAGCGTCGACATCGTGACCCCTTCGGGGGCGACCCTCGCGGTCGACGATCCCGAGCTATTGGGCATGCTCAACGAGGGGGTCGGCGTAGGCGACGACCACGTCCTCACGCTCGTGCGCTCGGAGCGGGCGCTGACCGATTGCCGGCCCGTCTCGCTGATCTCTTTGCAGACCGTAGAGCAGATCGGCGATGAGCTCGGGAGCGAGCTAGATAAGCGGCGCTTCCGGGCGAACATCTATCTGGACTTCGATGAGGCGGGAGGCTTCGGCGAAGGGGAGTTCGTCGGCCGTTCGCTGCGCGTAGGAGACAAAGCTGTAGTCGCCGTCCTGGAGCGCGACCCGCGCTGCAAGATGATCTCCCTGGACCCCGACACTGGGGAACACGATCCGCAGGTCCTCAGGAACGTCGCCCAGAACCACGACAACCTGGCCGGCATCTATTGCGCCGTGCTGGTGGAAGGGATGGTCAAGAAGGGCGATCCGGTCGAACTGATGGCCTAAGAGCCTTCTACAACTCATTACGCGCGTCTCGCGACGCTGCTGGCCATGCCGTTGACCTACTCGAACCCGGAGTGCGTGGGAAACCTCGCCGTGAAGTGCTGGAGGCATAGCTGGACATAGGTTGGCCGCGGAACCGGCCGACACCGAGCGTCGGAAACCCCGCTGGCGTAGGATGCGCAGGATGGCGAAGACCCCCGCACAGCCCCGCCGCTCTGCGACGCTCGCCGCTCTGTGGGGCGTGCCCATCGGCTTCATAGGCGGCCTGATCGGGCTGGGAGGCGCGGAGTTCAGGCTGCCGGCCCTCGTCGGCGTCTTCGGCTGCGTGGCGAGAAGCGCCGTCGCCCTCAACCTCGCCAAAAGCCTAATCACCGTGGTGAGCGCCCTCATCATCCGCGGCGGCACGCTCTCGCTCGCCCCCCTACTTGACCTGCTTCTGGTCGTCGTGGCGATGATCGCGGTTTCCGGATAAGGACTTAAAGGCGAGGTTTCGCCCCAGAACGTTAAATTTCGTTAAAACCCCCGTCGCACCGTAGCGGCGGCAGCCGTTCTCTGTTATCTTACAGCGTACATTTACACTGTAAGTTCAGGGAGAGGGATTCTGTGATGGATGGATCTGGCACTGGTTCGTTGGAGGAACGGGTGGGGCGGCTTGAGGCGCGGGCTGACGGGCAGGATCGCGAATTGCGGTATGCGCTCCGCAGGCTGAATCGGATACTGATGGATCGAGGTTCGGCTGCGCCTGAGAGTGGACGTGGTGAAGCTCCCCGTTCATCACCGCCCACTACAGAACCTTCGTTTGCGCCCCCGATTCGGCCACCGCGCACGGTTCCCAGGGAGACGCAGCGGCCGGAGATGGACCAGCCACGCGACCAGGAGCCTGTACGTCCCGCTGTCCCCGAGCCTGTCCCGGCTGCGGCTGCCGTCGGGGACGCTGGCGATGAAGGGGGGCGCGGTTTCCGGTTGCCTTTCGACCTCGGGGGTTTGCGGAGCGGGGAGTGGTGGTTGAACAAGGTTGGGATCGCGCTTCTGCTCTTCGGGGTGGCTTTCCTGTTCAAGTTCTCGTGGGACCAGGGATGGTTGCAGGCTTTGCTGACGCCTTGGGTGCGCGTTGGCGTGGGGCTTGCAATCGGGGCGGGCTTGATCTCCATCGGTTTCCGGGTCGCCGGAGAGCGTCGGGCTTTCGGGCAGGTCTTGTTCGGAGGTGGGATCGGAGCCTTCTATATAACAGGCTTCTCGGCGTTTCAGGTGCTGGAATTGGTTCCGTACGCGGTGGCTTTCGCATTCATGGTGGCGGTCACGGTTCTCGCTTTCGCGCTCTCGTTGCGCCAGGATGAGGCTGTGCTCTCTGTGATCGGTGTGACCGGCGGCCTCGCCACACCGTTCCTGCTGTACGATGAATCGGGGTCGCTTACCGGGCTCGTCTTCTATGCGAGCCCCATCCTGGCTGGCTCGATGGGCATACATTTCTTCAAGGGCTGGCGTTCGTTGCTCCCGATCTCGTTTCTAGGTTTCTGGGCTGTACTACTGATCGGCTACTCGGGCGCCACCGGCTATCTGGAAAGTATCTCACTCTCAGACCAGCGGGCGCTCCAGACTGGTGTGATCTTCGGCTGGCTTGCCCTGTGGATCGTCCCCGTGATGCGGGAGGTACTGCGGTCGCGCAATGCCCCCCGCTGGCCCCTTCCCGAGCCCGGGGCCATCGTGAGGGCGATTCAGGGCGAGCGCATCGTGCGCGGCGGGACGTTCATGCACGGGCTCTCCTTTGCCGCGCCGCTCGTCGCGCTGCTCTTTACCCAGGGGATCTGGGATTTGGAGAAAGCGGATCTCGGTTGGGTCGCCCTTGGACTCGCCGCAGCCCACGCGTTCGCCTTCGCGGCCTTCCGGCGAACCGAGAACGGTGGCCGCATGTCGTACACGCAGGCGCTGGTTGCGCTTCTGCTCGCGACGCTCTCGCTCGTCCTCTTGCTCGAGGGGAACGCGCTCCTGTTCACGCTGGCCGCCGAAGCCGCGGCGCTTCACCTTCTCGCCAGGCGGCTCACCGACCGCATCCTCTCCATCGAGGCGCACCTCCTCGCGCTCATCGTCGGGGTCTGGCTCGCCGTTCGCCTCTTTGCCGGAACCCTGGATGGAGTATTTGCGTCATCGAACCCTGTGGCGTTCTTCGATACAGGGACGCTGGTGGATTTCGCGGCGATAGCATTGCTGTTCGCGTCCTCTATGGTGGTTGCCCCGCTGCTGGTTCAGCGGGCATACAGGATAGCTGCTTACGCTGCGGTCGCCGGGTTGCTTGTGCGCGAGCTGCTTCCCCTGGACAACGGCGAGACATACGCGCTCGTCGCCCTGGCGGTCTATGCGGTGGGATTGCACGCGCTTTCCCGGCGATATCCAGTATGGGGAACCGTTGTCGGGGTGCACCTGCTCTCCGGCGTCGTCGGCATCTGGTTCGGCGTTCGCATGGTGGCGGGTATCCTGGAACCGGCTTCATCGAACATGCCTGTCTTCAACTTGCACGGGCTCGCTGATCTCTTCGTGATCCTGCTCTCCGTCGCGGTGTCCGCGCTGTATGGACGTCAGATCGAGGTCTATGCGTACCGGCTCGCAGCCTGTGTCGCCTTCTCGTTGTGGTTGCTCAGGGAGCTGGGAACGCTGTCCGGCGGTGATGGTTACGTGCTTCTGGCCTGGGCCGTATTCGCCGCTGCGCTGTTCTGGATCTCAAGCCGCATCTCTGGCGAGGATCTGCTCGCCGCAGCCCATCTCCAGTTCGCGGCGGCGGGCGTATTGCTGGTCTGGCGTCTCTTCAACGCCGACTTCGGAGCACCGGCGGTATTCAACGTACAAAGCCTCATAGACCTTGGCGTAATCGTCATCGCGGTACTGATTTCCTGGCGCTTCGTCCCGAGAAAACTCGTGCCCGCGTATGGAATCTTCGCCCACGCCGCGCTGCTTGCGTGGCTGTGGCGCGAGCTTTCGACGCTTCCCGCTGGCGACGCCTACGTCAGCGTGGCCTGGGGAGTTTGCGGGGCGGCGCTGCTCATCCTCGGGCTGCGGCGGGATAGCGTGTATCTCATCAGGAGCGGCATGGCGACGCTCTTCCTCGTGGTCGCCAAGCTCTTCCTTTGGGACCTCGCGTGGGTCGAGGCGATCTGGCGCGTCCTCCTCTTCATGGGCTTCGGCGGACTGTTCCTCTTCCTCAGCTACTATCTGCGAACGCTGTGGAACAACCAGGATGGTCCCCATCACCCAGGCAACCACTCTTCAACTTCGTAACTTCCCTATGGGACGCTGCTATCTTCAGGCGGTGTCCCAACTTGCATTTCGCACTGTGGACCCTGGCAGGAGTTGCCTTATAACGGATTGTTATGAGTACGCCAGAACGTTCACCGAAGTTCAAAAGGCTTAACGGGGGCTGCGCCCTTCCTGTTATCTCGCGTCCGTATAGTGGGGCGTTCACGCAGGAGGATGCAAACGGGGGTGTTTGCCGTGGACGACAGGACGAGGCTGGCTCTGGCTACGTTTGGCGTGGCTTTGATTCTTGGATCTCTGGGAGACATGCTGCTGCGCGCGACACCCTGGGGCCTGAACGTCTTCATCTGGACCACAGTGCTCGTCGTGGCCGCAGTGACTCTGGCCCGCGTATGGAACGTCGGGCTGGCGGGGGAGGGCCGCTGGTTCCTGCCGCTGGCCGTGCTGTTCGCGGCCGGTGTGGTGTGGCGGGACTCCATCACGTTGGGCTTCCTTGACGTGGTTGCTGCGCTCGTCTCGCTCTCGCTGGCGGCCTTGTGGGGGCGCACGGGGCGTGTGCGTTTGCGGGGGCTCTCCGAGTACATCATCGGGGGCTTCTATACGGGGGCAGTGAGTGCGGCCGGGCCGCTTCCGGCAGCCGTCCAGGACGTCAGGTGGACGGAGGTTACCCAAGGGCGCCGTCCCGGGCAGGCGCTCGCCGTGGCGCGCGGCGTAACCATCGCCGCACCGCTCCTTTTCGTATTCGGGGCGCTCTTCGTGGCGGCGGATGCTGTGTTCGAGAACTTTGTCATCGAGGTGTTCGATATAGATCTGGTGGACATTTTCGGGCACCTGTTCCTGATCGGGTTCTTCTTCTGGATCTCGGCCGGGCTATTGTGGCTTTTCCTTCTCTCCCGCGAGCCGGGAGGGTTTTCTTTCAGACGTCCGAACGTGCTCTCGCTTGGCATCACCGAGATTGGCATCACGTTGGGGCTCCTTGACCTCCTGTTCGCGGCTTTCGTGTTCGTGCAGATCCGGTACCTCTTCGGCGGCGCGGAGACCATAATCACCTCGGCCGGGCTCACGTACTCCGAGTACGCCCGCAGGGGATTCTTCGAGCTGGTGACCGTCACGGCGCTTGCCCTGCCGGTGCTGCTTGTGGCGCACTGGCTTCTTCGGGGCGAGGAGCGCGCCCACAGGCGCGTCTTCGGCGGTCTCGCCGGGGCGATGGTCGCGCTGCTCTTCGTGGTCGTGGCCTCGGCGCTTTACCGGATGCACCTGTACACAGCCGAGTTCGGCCTGACGGAACTCCGCTTCTATACTTCCGCGTTTATGTTCTGGATCTCCGTGCTTCTGCTTTCTTTCCTTCCGACGGTGCTGACCGGCCGCCGCGACCGCTTCGCCCTCGTCGCCCTCACGACCGGCCTCGCTGCCATCGTCGTCATAAACGCCATAAACCCCGACGCCCTCATAGCCAGCACCAACATCGCCCGCCTGGAAGAAGGCAAGCGCTTCGACCCCAAGTACCTCACCAACCTCAGCACCGACGCCGCTCCCATCCTCGCCAAAGCGATGCCCGAGATCGGGGAGCGCCACGTCTACCCGCCTTATGAGGGTCCCACGCCGTCAGGGGAGACGAGGACATTCGAAGGGCCGACGCTCCGGGGTGAGCTCTTGAACCGGTGGAGCGCGGAAGGTGACTGGCGCACCTGGAACGTCTCCCGCCAGCGCGCCGACCGGATCGCCAGTCAGTTGGATGGGGGGCTTAGGTAGAAAGATCGTTGGCTGAACTCACGAAGGAAAGGGAGGTCAGGCATAGGGTTGGACGTGTACACGGGTACGCTCACCCGTTATTACTCCGGTGATTGGGAGACATACTGGGCGCGTGTGGCCCGCGAGGCCGGGGCAGACAGCATCAGGATCGAGGTCGGAGAAGACGGAGCCGAGATAGTCGAGAAACGAGACCCCGGAGAAGTGTATAGGGAAGTCCTCGCCTGGCGCAACGCCGTCCAAGAGGCTACCTCCGATGCACCAGACCCCGTGCGGCTGGACTGGGACGAATCCCCTGAGAGACCGTACTTCACTGAAAAACCCGATTGGGATGGCTACGCGGCCCTGATGCTCCACGCCGCATACGCCATGCGCCCCGACGCGAAGCGGCCCGAGGATATCCCGGAAGACTGGCGCAACGACCCGGTCTATCTGGAGGTGATGGAGGGCGGACTCGAAAACAACCTCTGCAGCTTCATCATGTTTCCCGAGTTGTGGCTGCCTGGAGACTTCACGTTCCTCTTTATGCACGAAGATTTGAAGGGAAGTGAGACCGTCATCGCGGCCACCGAAACACTCCGCGCCAACCTGCACGGCCTGAACGATCACACGTTCCGCGCCGAACCGGAGACGGCTGCCCGCTGGCTGAAGGGCGAGGTCCAGGAAGCCGAGAACCGCTTCGAGGCCAACGCCATGCACGGGTTTGCCATCTTCCTCTACCTCGCCGAACAGGCAGTCGCCAACTCCCTGCCCATGACGCTGGACTACTAGCCACTTTTTACATCCAGTAGACAATATGGGGGGTCACGCGCCCCAAAAACGGGAGTTATCCACAACATGTTGTGGATTAAAACGTATAAATGGTGGATAACTGCACCAGATGTAACAAGAACTTAACGAT
>JACDAR010000056.1 GCA_013695335.1 Rubrobacter sp. | reverse complement strand
TCAGGGCCGCGCTCGGATACTATGAACTCTATCCGCGGGAGATAGACGCCAGGCTGGAGCGGGAGGATCGTTGGACGGCCGAGCGAGTGTGGAGCGAGTATCCGTTCACGCGGCCTGGTGGTCCCGTCTCCGATGAGTCGGGCTCGGACGAGTCCGGTGCATCCGAATCGGCTTGAAGTTCCTCCTGGACGAGGATCTGCCGCCCAGCATCGCCGAGGTGACACGTGGGCTCGGGTTGGAGGCTGAGAGCGTTCACGAGCTGGGTCGTACCAGCCTCTCGGACCCCGAGCAACTGCGCTATGCGGCACGAGAGGGGTACGTGTTCGTCACCCGCAACCGCGACGACTTCATACGCTTCACGGCCGAGTTCTTCCGCAAGGAGGAGCCGCATAGGGGAGTCCTGATCGTACCCCGTAGCCTACCCTCCAGCAGGCCGGAGAGAATAGCCCACGCCCTCTCACGCTGGGCGGAAACCAAACAGGAACACCCCCGGAGCTTCGGCCCATACGTGATCAACTTCCTCTAGTCACTAATTCTTATAATACCTAACAGGGAACACGGTCGTTAAAGGAAGAGGGGAGATAAGCAAGAAAGAAACGCGAGCAAATATCAGGGAAGAACAGGACATTCTCTTTCCATGCAGTATTATGTGTAACATTCTAATTCCAGCCGCGCGTCCTGGCCGAGTATGGGGCGCAGCGCTTCTTCGAGGGAGGAGCTGAAGCGTCTTTCGATGTACTCCCGCGCCACGTTGTTGGGCACGGAGACGGTGAGCACGTCGTGTCGGAGCGCAACGGGAACGGCGCCCTCGAACCAGACGTGGAGGGAGGGGCTGTCTCCGGTCTCGGAAACTTCATCGAGGGCCTCCTGCCACACCCTCTCGGCTTCTGTATCGAGAGTCGGTCGGATGGGCGTGCGCGCGTCAGAGGATTTCTGCCGCTCCGAAGGCTCCTCGGCGAGGGACAGCTCCAGGGGTTCCTGGTCGGGGGGTGGAGCGGGGAGATCGTAGCCCTCCCTGATGGCGCTGACTAGGAAGCTGGCCCGGTTGCGGATGCCCTTCTGGGCGTCGAGGGCATCGGCGTAGTGCAGGCACTTGCCGGCGCCGTGGTTGAGGACGAGATCTCGGGCGGTGTCCCCGCGCACGCCTTCGCGGATCAGACGCTCTATCGCGAACATCTCCTGCGGGTCCCCGGAGAGTTCCAGGGCCTTCTGTCGGCGCGCGAAGCCCGGCGAGACGCGGTACAGCACCCCGGTCTTCCCCTCGTAGTCCACGCCGGAGAGGAAGGAGCGCTCCACGAGCTCGGAGTGCGCCCTCTCCAGGGCCCGCTTGACCTGGGAAGGATAGGCGTAGTCCAGCGGCACCTGGTCGCGCACCTCCAGGAGATCCGTCTTCCACGACAGCCCGCCGGCCCGCTGCAGGTCCACCAGCCGGTAGAGACGTTTGCTCAGCGGCAGGCGCAGGCTCCAGTAGAAGTCCGCGTCGAGGCCTTTCAGGTACTGCGCCATGTAGTTGCGGATGAAGATCGGGTGGAATCTAAGCACGTGCCTGTCCTGCCCGCCCGCCTGGAGACTAGGGCCGCCCCCGGAGTTGCGCTTCCTGCGCCGGGCGAAGTGGACGCTCCAGACGTTGAAGGAGTCGGCGATGAGCTGTTCGTCGGCCGCCGAGTAGAAGGCGTTGGAGGACTGTACGCCGGTCAGTTGGATCCGGATAAGCGCGTCCCGGATCTGGCGGTATGCGCTGGCCGAGTCGTCCGACCACCCGAGCACCCTCTTGATCTCGTAAAGCGAGAAGGCCAGCTCGCCGTCCTCGGACATCCCTCCCCGCTGTTCGAGCAACTGCAAGACTGCGAGGTAGATGTCCTGGTCGACCGGCCCCGGCATGCCGTACTCACCGGACGGTATGACCTTCCACGTCTGCCGGAGCGCTACCCCACCTTCGCCCTCGATTGTCCTCTCGAAAACCCGCGCCTTCGAGCCCCTCTGCCTTGCCTTGAGCTCGAAGAGGGGATACTCCTCCAGGTTGCGTTCCGCGCTCACCAGTAGCGAGTACTGGGGGAAGAGCGTCAGGTCGAACCTATCTTCGGACATGCCTTAAATCCATCCTCCTGTTGTTAACAAACATAACAATAACAAAGAACATAACTACAAGGAAGCCGCTTCCAGACCTCATTTTGCAGGGATTTCTCAAGCAAATTTGTTGGGGACCCCGGTACTATTTGTCGGGGACCCCGGTAAAACTTGCTGGGGACCCCGGTAAAACTTGCTGGGGTCCCCGGTAGTCCTTGTCAGGGACCCCGGTAGTGTATGCAGACGCCGTCGCGTGCGTCTCTCGGAAGGAAGATTCACCCGATTTGCGGGAGGTTTGGGTGCCCGTTCGGGGCAGATCATGGCACCATCTACGATGCAGGCTTGTCGGGGACCCCGGTATCATTTGTCGGGGACCCCGGTAGTAACGGACACCGCTCGATGGGCTGCCCGAGGCCGTAAAGAGCGTCTTTAGCTCCGCCGACGCCTCAAGGGTGTCGGCCTATAGGGAGGCACGCGGGGAAGCTTCTGCGGTGGACGGAAGGCCCAGGATGGCCGTGCTCGTCCAGACCATGGTGGAGGCGAACGCGGCGGGGGTCGCCTTCACAGCCAACCCCCTAACCGGGGAGCGTGGCGAGGTCCTCCTCACCGCCGTCAGCGGCCTCGGCGAGAGGCTCGTCTCGGGCGAGGCGGTGGGCGACGAGTGGGTGGTGAGGGACGAGAACGCCACCCCACGGCGCGAGAGCGAGGGGGCACTCACCGCGGGACAGGCGCACGAGGTCGCGCAGCTGGCGCGGCGCGTGGAGGCGCACTTCGGCTCTCCGCAGGACGTGGAGTGGGCGATCTCCGGCGACGCACTCTACCTGCTCCAGGCGCGACCGATGACGGCCCTCCCGGACCACGTGGAGTGGAAGCCGCCTCGACCCGGTTACTGGATGCGCAACTTCCGGCTGGGGGAGTGGCTGCCCGAGGCGATGACCCCCCTGTTCGCCGACTGGCTGCTCGTTCTGCTCGAGGGAGGCTACCTGCGAGGGATGCGGTCCACGGTGGGCGCCGCCGTCCCCTTCCGGTACGCCGCGATCAACGGCTGGTACTACACCACCCTCCCCGAGGTGTCGCCACTGGTCCTGGCGCGGGCCTTGATGGAGAGCCGAGGCCGCATGGTTCCGGTCATGTGGAACGCCCTCATCCGAGTCAACAACGATCCCGTCGGGGCGGACCGCGCCGTGCTGCGCCGCCTTGCCGACGAGTGGAGCAACGAACTCCTCCCGCGCTACCGGCGGCTGGTGACGAGCGCGCAGGAGCGGGTAGGGTCCGCGACTCCAGCCGAGCTGCTCGGGATCGTGGACGAGGTCGGCACGACGGTCGGCGAATACCTGTTCTCGCTGGCGATCGTCGGTGGGTCGGCCTGGAAGATGGAGGCTGCCCTGGCCAAGTTCTTCCGCGAGCGCCTCGCGGGCCTGGTGGACTCCGGCCACCAGGCGTTGCTGCGCGGCCTGCCGGGCGTGGAGGCGAGGACGCCGCGGCACGCCGTGCAGAGCGTAGACTGGTACCGTCCCACCCTCGGCGAGCTCGGCCCCGCGGGCGAGGACGCCGACGCGCTGGCGCGCCAGAGGGAGACCGCGGCCAGAAAAGTCCTGTGCCGCGAGGATGTGACGAACCGGCTTAACACGGCCTGGTGCGACGGTGGTTTCGACGACTTCCGAGCGGCGCTGCGCGAGTACGCGAAGGCAGGCCTGCGTGCCGCCAGGGATGAGTAGCCGCGGTGCGCGCGAAGATCCGCGAAGCCGCCCGGACTTTCTTGAAGGCCTGCGGGTGGTGCTCCGCGCTGACGCCAAGCGGCGAACACTGGGGACTCTACTGCCCGAAGCATGGGAGGCGCAAGAGATGACCGGTAAGGACCAGGGCGAGCGCCACGAGACACTGCAAAGGCTCTCAGAGCTCGAAGAAGTCTATCCACCGTGGCCGGAGCACCTCGAAGTGATGCGAGGACATCCGGCGGATATGGCGGTGCTTCGACTCGATTTCGAGGTCAGGCTGAACGGTTCGGGCGTCTACGGGCACCCGGCGTTTCCGATCTTCGTGAACTACGTTGGCGCGGTTCGGGGCCTGGTGCAGACGTGCTCACTGGACACCGCGAAAGAGCGCGGCTGGCTCGGTTCGAGTAGCACCTGATTCGCGCTTCGAGTAGGGGGGGTCGCAAAATGACCCCATGAGTGGCGGAATGACCCCATGAGTGAGGTAAAAGATTTTCGCGGGAGGTCTTGATGGGCGAGCTAGAAAAACAGGAGGGAATAGACATTTCCGGCGGCCGTTTCCTTGAGTTCTTCGAGGATCTCCGCGGCTCGTTCGTCGGAGTTTAGGAACCGCTCCCAGCGCTCGGGCGGCACGGCCTCGTTGTGTCTCTCGGTCTCCGGGCCGTGGAGAGCTCTGAGGTCCTGGAACTCCAGGCTCTGGGCCGGGCGGCCAAGCAGCGTGTAGAAGTCTTGGGCGCCCATGGTGGCCTAGAGGCCGGGCGGCTTCTCCGTTACCTGCTTTCCCGGATCACCTTCGCCGGCTTCGTCGAGCAACTGGATATATCGCACGGCTGCCCATGGGACGAACGCACTCCGGGCGTGTTCTTCGTCGGTGTCTTCTTTGATGGTTTCTACGGTGATTCCACCGGCGTTGTCGCCGACCAACCTAGCGTCGAAGCCGCGCCCACTCCCGAACCGCACGGCCACTCGCTTCCCGTTCCACCCCTTAGGCAAATACCCGGCCAACGCGCCTCCCCTGTACGCCTACGATCTCCGGGCATCTTACTCCTGCCCTTACCCCTCCTGCTCGTCCTGTGGAGGCCGTCAAGCGCCGCCAAGCACGTAACAGACCTCGCCACAAATGACCGGTTCTCCGTCACTCTCGGTGCAGCGTATCCCATCAAGAGGCCCCCAGAGCTCGGCTGCGCAGCAACGTAAAGCTCGCCCTGCCGTACATCGAGCGCTTTATGAGCTTGAGTTTGTGAATGAAGCCTTCCACGGGTCCGTTACTCAAGCTCTCCGTTAACCCCGCGCGCACCGCCGAGAGGTCTTTCTTCAGACTCGCGGCGAAGCGCTTCATCACTACGGCCTCCGAGGCATCTGCTTCTTCGAGCCACTCGTCGAGCTCCTCTCCTTCCAACCCTCGAACCATCCGCGTGAACCCCTGCGTCAGCCGGTAGGCATCGGCCAACGTCTCGTCCAGATCACCCAGACGAAGCAGGTAGGCTTCCTGATCCGCGGTCAGCTTCTCTTTGCGCCTGACGAACAGCGCTGCGGCCTGCCGGGCGGTGGGAACGGTAGCCTTGTCTGGGAGGACCACCCCGCCCTGCGT
>JACDAR010000055.1 GCA_013695335.1 Rubrobacter sp. | reverse complement strand
CGGCTAAGTCCGGCAGCCTCTCACAGAAGATCTTTCGCTCGCACGAGCTCTCGTCGCAAAAGAAGCGGCGGGCGCGTATCTTGAATGTCACGCAGATCCCGTGCCAGGGCAGATCGGAGACGGTGCGAGAATAGCGACTATGCACCCTGGAGGAACCGCCCTCGCAGACCGGGCAGATGCACCTTCTCGCGCCAGATCTCGCGCAGATTCTCACGTGTGCGGTCTCCACGCTCAGGCTTTCGAGTTCCAAGCCCTTCGGTAGCAGTTGGTGGCTGGCGACGGCGGTCCTCATGGGACGCTTCTCCTTACCCGACTCTACGGAGCCTAACGGTAAGGCCTTTTCATCACGAACGCGACAGAACCCACGATTATTGGCGAGGTCTCACAAGAGGACCAGCTCGGCGCCCTGGGCCTGGTGGTGAACGCCGTTTGCCTGTTCAACAGCCTCTACCTCGACGAGGCCGTCCGGCATCTGCGCGCCGACGGTGAGAGGGTTGCCGACGAGGACCTCGCCCGGGTGTCGCCGCTGGCGCGGGAGCACGTGCGCATGCTCGGCCGCTACCATTTCGCCTTGGACGAGTCGGTGGCCGGGGGCGGCCTGCGCCCATTGCGGAACCCATCGGAGCTCGGTGACTACGAACTCCCTCCGGTCGAATCTGGCGAACCGCCGCCATGACTCGCCAGGCGTTAGCGTAAGATACTGCGCGGTTGCTACTCGTACTCCATGTCTGGTTCTTGGAAGCCCGCCGGAGAGTTCCCGAGAACCGCCGGAGTTGTTGTAGCCTCTCACTTGGTGCTCTTCTCCAGGGCATCCGCGTCAAGGACATAGATGCGTCGATCCTTCAGCTTCACGGCCCCGCCTCTTTGCAGCTTGGTGAAGGCCCTGGTTACGCTCTCACGGCTTGCGCCGATCATGCTGGCAAGCTGCCAGTGGGTGTAGTGGGTGGGTATACTTGGTCCTTCGGGAGTCATGATGCCTTCGTGCGCGACGAGTCGGAAGATGAGGCCCGCCAGGCGCGCCGGCACGTTCTTGAGGCCGATGTCCTCCAGCCGCTCCTCGCACGCCCGAAGCCGCTCGCTAAGGACGCGCATCATTTCGAGGCCGACGTCCGGGTTGGCCCTCACGATCCGCTCTAGATCCTCGCGTCTCAGGACACAGATGTCGGAAGGCTCGGTGGCCTCCGCGTACGCCTCCCTCATCCGCTGCGCGGTGAGCGACATCTCCCCGAACATCGTCCCGGCCTCCACCATGGCGAGCGTGAACTCCCACCCATCCGGGGTCACCTTGTATATGCGCACCCTGCCTCTCTTGAGCATGAAGAGCGCCTCGCTCCTGTCCCCCGGAGCGTAGAATACCTGCCCCCGATCAACGTGCGTATCCGGGACGCGCTGGCTGAACTCCTCCAGCGCTTCTTCGGAAAGGGGCTCAAGGACATCCACCATGGAAAGGAGTCGCAGCTTTTCTTTCGGCAACAACACTCTGCTTGCGCCTCCTTTTCGAAGAGCCCGACTTTTCTGTTCGCCAGAAGTCGTCCTACCCTGCGGCGACTTGGTGACGTGCGTCACTTTATTCTAACCCGTTGCCGCGTGAAGATGGTCCGAAATCGAGAAGGGGAGGTATCAATGGCGAACGTATCGCTTGAAGCCGCCGGCAGGGGCGTCGTTCGCTCCGCGTTGGCGGGGAACCTGTTGTGGATCGGGGCGCTGAAGTTCGTCGAATACGAGGCCGAGAATATACAGCCCATGGTCTCCACGAGCCCGCTCTTTTCGTGGATCAACAGGAGGATGGGTGCGCGGAAGACCGCGAGGCTCATAGGGGTCACGGAGATCACGCTGGGCATGCTGATCGCCGCGAGGCCACTCTCGCCGAGGGCCTCGGCACTCGGCAGCCTCGGGGCCACCGCGATGTTCCTCACCACCCTCAGTTTCCTTCTCTCGATGCCGGGAGTTCTGCAGGAAGATCACGGGTTTCCCGCCCTCTCCCTGGAAGGGCAGTTCCTGGCTAAAGATAGCGTGCTGCTCGGGGCCTCGATACTGACGGCCGCCGAGGCGCTGCGGGCCGCCCGCGAGACGTGAGTGCTCCGCGCCTATGCCTCGATCTAAAGACTGAGCCCGTGGGTTTCGGAGCCTTCTCCTGACCTTATTCACCAGGTTGCCTGAGAAGGCGCCTTTCAGGCAGCCTGTATCCAGGATGCTGCATAAAACGAGCCCGTGCCACTGAAGAGCCGAACTCCGAAGGGCGCTGGTGAGAATACGATAAGGTTTTGTGGTAGTGGATGGAGATACGCGAGTGCATACGGTGCCGAAAACCTGCAGCGTTTTGTGGCCCTTTTTGCACATACTTCGGCTATGACTCTGGTAAGTAAAGCCGGTCTCTGTCCATTTTGCGCGGAGCCGTATACTCTGCTGGTAGTCAAAAATACCAGGTAGAGGTGCGAAGCGTGGATCGCAAGACGATAGTAGTGATGGAGGGGGATCAGACGGGGCAAGAACTCCTCGAGGAGGCGCTACGGGTTCTCGACCCCGGAGTAACGAGGTTGGATCTGGAGTTCGACCGTTACGATCTCTCGCTAGAGAACAGGCAGACAACGGACAACGGGGTGGTGAACGAGGCAGCCGCCGCGATGAAAGAAACGGGCTACGGCCTCAAGGCCGCGACCATCACCCCGGAGAACAGCTCCCTCGGGTCGCCGAACGCCATCCTGCGAAAAGGCATTGACGGGACCGTGATCGTGCGCACGGGAAGGCGCATCCCAGGCGTCAACCCCGTAACCGGCGTCCATTCACCGGTCTCCGTGGTGCGGATGGCGGTGGACGACGCATACGGCGCGGAGGAGCATCGCGAGGGCGAGGGGCTCAATGAGATCGCGTACCGGACTGAGAAGATCTCACGCCGCGTATGCCGGGGCGTCGCGGAGTTCTCGTTCATCCAGGCGCGCAGGATGGAGGCGAAGGTCTTCGGCGGCCCGAAGTGGACAGTATCCCCCATCTACGAGGGGATGCTCAAGGAGGAGATGGACCGGGCCGCCGAGAACAGCCGCGACGTCCGCTACGACCCCCAGCTCATAGACGCAACCTACGCGCTGCTCCTAACAACATACGGCGAGCCGCTCGTCATCCCGACCCTCAACCGCGACGGCGACTGCATCTCCGACCTGGTGATGCAGATGTTCGGCTCAATCGCCGGGGCGGAGTCCTTGCTCATCTCACTCGACGAAGACGAGAACCCTGAGACCGTGATGGCCGAGGCCCCGCACGGAACTGCCCCATCGCTCGAAGGCAAGAACGTCGCCAACCCGATGGCCATGATCCTGGCCGGCGCAGCCCTCCTCAACTTCATGCACGAGGAGGAGGCGAGCCGCGTCTCGCGCGCTATCTACGAGGCGACCTTCGAGACTATCCTGGAGGGCAGCCGCACGGCGGATCTCGGGGGCTCGACGGGAACCACGGAGTTCACGGACGAGGTGATCCGTCACGTCAAAAACAAACTCGAAGTATGGAGCGCGCTTGCTTAGTAGTCTGGGGAAAAACTCATGAAGACGTCCAGCATTGTGTGGAGGACGGTCGGCCTCGGCGCGATCTCGGGTCTTCGATCCACGTCGGGACCGGCGCTCCTCAGCCGGGCAGCATCAAGGGGTGGGATCTCGCTCCAAGATACGCCGTTCAGGTTCCTCGCTTCGAGCAAGCTCTCCACGCTCCTGCAACTCGCGCTGCTGGGAGAACTCATCGCGGACAAGATACCGGGCGTTACTTCACGTACCTCGCAGAATGCACTCATCGGACGGGCCGTCTCGGGAGTGTTTGTGGGCGCGGCGCTCTTCGCATCAGAGAAACGCGCACTCCCCGCCGGAGCCCTGATCGGGGCCGTGTCGGCAGTCGGTGCGGCCTTCGCCGGTGAGAACCTGCGCGCCGCCATCGTCGAGAAAACCGGCGCGCCTGACCCGATCGTGGCCGCAGCCGAAGATGCCATCACCCTGACGGTCGGGGCACGCTCGTTGCGCCCTTCCAGTCAGGAGCAAGACTCTTAGGAGATTTGGGGTCCAGCCCAGATAAAAAAGACAGACAGGGCAAGCCTCATCAGAGACAACGCACGAACCTGCTAGCGATGGATGAACTTCAGCTACAGAGAATAGCTTCGCTCGGCTGGCGGGCTGACATCGCGGAAGAATGCGGTCCCTGGCTTCTCAGATCCAATTCAGGGTTCACCAACAGGGCAAACTCTGCGCTTCCGCTCACCGCTGACGTGGAGCGGCTGGTCGCTTTCCTGCCCGACGTTTACGATTTCTACGGCAGGCACGGCCTTCCCATCCGCTTTCAGGTACCCCTGGACGCTGGGGAACTTCTGGATGAGAGACTCTCCCGGCTTGGCTTCATCGCCGAAAGTCGGACTCGCGTTTTCGTCTCGCGCACAACAGACACCGTGGCCGCAAACACCTTCATTGGTCTGGAGATGGGAATATCGGTGGAGTGCTCGCCGGAATGGCTGGACGCGTGCGAGAGACTGGCGAGGCCGCTTGGCAGCGTGGGTCGCGCGCTCGTGGCGCGTCATCCGAGGGCTGGCTTCGCGGAGGTCCGCAATCCGGATGGTGACATCGTGGCGGTAGGAAGGGTAGTTGTGGATAGTGGCTGGGTCGGCCTCTCGACCGCGGCCGTCAGGCCGGACTACAGGCGAAAGGGACTCGGGCTGGCCGTGATACGTGCCCGCCTGGGATGGGCCGCCCAAATATACGGCGCGCGCAATGCCTACTGACAGGTGGGAGAGGACAATCATCCTTCGCT
Source organism: Rubrobacter sp. (assembly GCA_013695335.1). GTDB lineage: Bacteria > Actinomycetota > Rubrobacteria > Rubrobacterales > Rubrobacteraceae > JACDGB01. Next base: position 1,104 of record JACDAR010000055.1, on the reverse strand, counting down.
CGCGATGGTCGAGAAGGCGGGATTCTCAGTACTTCACACCTACCATTACAGGACCGCTCCTTCTGGCTGAAGAAGCCCCTGAAACCGGGTTAGCAACCTGCCGTATTCAGAACCAGCAATCCATGATGTCGCACCCGCAATCGGCGCAGTCACATGCATCGAGGGGGCGGCCGATCCGCCTTCGCCATCTGCGCCACGTGTTTTGGTCCGAAGAGGGGTGCGCCTCGCAAACGTGCGAAGCCTGCAACGAAATCCTCACCTCCCGACATTGGTCGAAGTGGGCGCGAATATCGGGCAACACGGCACGTACGCCGGAACTGAGGATCAAAACCTTCACGTAACCCGAACAAGATTGGCCACCGTGCAGAATCCTGTGCGGGCAGGAGAAACCTTTGTGTGGCGAGACGTACCGCTGGTACAGCGTGATGGCGCGTGCCGTACCCGTAGCGAGAACCCCTGTCATACCCCGAACCTCGCCAGGATACTCCGCACCGAATCCAGGTATCCGCCGCCGAAGAAGTAGGTGTGGACCAGAAGCGGATACAGGTTGTACAGGTCGCGGCGCACCTCGAAGAAAGCATCGCTTATCGGGTGGATCTCCGCGTACCGTTGCATGAAATCCTCCCCGAAGGAGTTGAAGAGGGAGATGAAGGCGAGTTCGATCTCAGGGTCGGCGTGGTAGATGGCCGGGTCGAGGAACGCGGTTATGCGGTCACCTTTCGCCAGCACGTTCGCGCTCCAAACGTCGCCGTGGATCAGGGCCGGAGGGTTAGGCTCCCCGATCAAACCGTCAAGCTTCCCGCACAATCTATCCACCCTTCGTAGTTCTTCCGTGGGCATCCGGCCCGCCCCATGTGCAACGTTCGCCATGTAAAGCAGACGCTGCTCCCGAAAGAACTCGACCCAACTCTCAGTCCACGGGTTTGGCTGGTCCAGGCTGCCTATGAGCGTGTCACGCTCGTGGCCGTATGCGGCTACGGTTATGCCGTGCAACCCGGCAAGCAGTTCCGCTCCGTGGTGTTTGGCGCCTTCGGAGAAACGGCTGCTTCCTTCGATGAATTCCATCAGGAGTAGTGTCTCGGAGCCGTGAAATACTTCCGGGAT
>JACDAR010000031.1 GCA_013695335.1 Rubrobacter sp. | reverse complement strand
GGATAACCGCTGAAAGCATCTAAGCGGGAAGCTCGCCTCGAGATAAGATCTCCCACCTCTTCGAGAGGGTAAGACTCCTGGTAGACCACCAGGTTGATAGGCCACAGGTGTAAGTGCAGCGATGTATTCAGCCGAGTGGTACTAATAAGTCGAGGGCTTGATGATTTTTACTTTTCGCGCTATGCGGTTTTCAAAGATCAAACGCTTCCCCAAGCGGGTTTTACAACCGAATAGCACTGCCGCTTTTTAGAAAGGGTGACGATGGCGGCGGGGATACACCTCTTCCCATTCCGAACAGAGAAGTTAAGCCCGCCAGCGCCGATGGTACTGCGAGGGAGACTTCGTGGGAGAGTAGGTCGTCGCCCATTTCTTTTGCCCTTTTTCGGAACACGCTCCTGATCCGGACCATGCACATCGGTAGAACCTTTGATCCTCACTGACTGGGAAGCCATACCGCTGGCCGAATTGCTCGTAAAGGCGGCTGACATCCAGAACGTCAAGCGCCAGTGGAGTACCGTTCGAGTCCCCGGCCATTGGCAACTCGAAGCTAATTTTGTGGCTTATGATGGCTATGTTCTCTACCGATGCCGATTTGTTGCCCAGCACACTACTCCTGAACTTCCGGCCTCGTTTCTTCGATTCGGTGGCGTCTATTACTCGGCCCGGGTTTGGCTGAACGGGAACTACCTTGGCTCCCATGAAGGGTACTTCTCTGCTTTCGAGTTCGACGTTACCGATGTTCTCGCTCCCGATGGTGAAAACGAGTTGCTTGTCGAGGTTCATAGTCCGGAGGAGCCGGATGAGAATGATCGCATGACGGTTGGCGGGGTGTGGGCAATGTGGGATGGCATGGCCGCACACTACAACCCCGGAGGTATCTTCAGGGAAGTGAGCCTCGTGCGGTCGGGGGAACTTCGTATTCGGCAGCTGGAAGCTACTGCGGATCACATGGGGAACGGACGCTCCGTGGTTGAAATCTACGCCCGCCGGGGATCATACCTGGTTTTGGAAGGTCAGATATTTCCGGTTGGCTTCGATGCGCCGGATGCTGGTTTTCGGAGAGAAGTGTGGGCCGAGCCGGGACTCAACCGTTTTGAGGTGGAGTTTCGTCTGCCTGAAGCGCGTGCCTGGTGGACGTGGGATCGCGGTGGGCAACCACTCTACGAACTGACGCTCGCGTGTGGCGATGCTGAAGAGAAGGTGCGCTTCGGGGCGCGCACCGTCGAGCTTCGAAACTGGATCGTATATCTCAACGGCGAGAGGCTGTTCTTGCGTGGGATCAACTACTTGCCCACCGACGTCTTTCCGGCGAGAGCCTCGGTGGAACGGCTATGGGCTGACGCGGCCCTGGTGCGTGACGCCGGTATGAACGCCGCCAGGGTACACGCTCACATCGCCGAGGTGGGATTTTATGAGGCTTGCGACGAGCTAGGGATTTTGATCCTCCAGGATTTTCCCATGCAATGGACACATCGCCGGAGCGTACTGGAACCTGCCGTGGCCCAGGCGGGTGAGATGTCCAGTGACCTGCAGAGCCATCCTTCTGTAGGGATATATCTGGCGCACGACGAGCCGTTTTACGTTGCGCCACCCGAGAAATGGAGCGTTTTCGGGCTTGTACGCACCGCCGCCGAAGTGGCATCTCCGCGCTGGTTGCTCTGGCAGCGAAGGGTTCTCGGTCCCGCTGTCATGCGTGCCATCTCGGAGGAGGATGGATCGCGGCCCGTGATCGACGCGGCTGGGCATCCACTGACGACGAATCATCTGTACTTCGGCTGGTACTACGGGAAATTTAGAGATCTGGAAAGGCTCGTGAAGATCCTGCCCGGTTTCTCGCGGCTGCCGACGGAGTATGGGGCGCAGGCGCTCCCTGACCTTGAGACGCTGGCGGAGATCTGGCCAGCCGGAAGGAAGCCGGACTGGGAGGGCCTCACGGTGAACTATCGTCTCCAGGTGGACCGCATGATGCGCTACGTGCCGTGGAGGGATGATAGAGAGGCGTTCGTGCGGGAGAGCCAGGAGTATCAGGCGATGGTGCTGAAGCACGCTACCGAGCTTTTCCGACGGCGCAAGTACAAACCGACAGGGGGAACTTTCGCTTTTATGCTGAACGACCCCGCGCCAGCCATCTCCTGGTCTGTCGTGGACTGGAGACGCAGGCCGAAGGCTGCGTACGAGACTCTGAAAGTAGCGATGCAGCCTGTTCTGGTCTGCGTCGAATATCCCGATGAGAGCTATGAAGTGGGGGCAACTATCTCCTTGCCACTCTACGTCGTCAACGATCTTTCAAAGGCGTTGACGGGGGTAACGGTGGGCTGGGACTTGCATCTGGGGGACGGTAGGGTGGCGAGTGGCGGCGTGGAGGTGGAGATTCCGGCCGACTCTGTGAAGCGGGTCGGGGAGGTCAAGGCAAGGCTCTCAGGCCAGGGATCAGCAAAATTGAGATTGAGCCTGAGCGGGAACTGGGTAAACGTGGACAACGTATACGAGTTTATCGTCGTGAGTTAGGAAAGACATCCACAATTCCCCTAGACAGCCCCGAGATGTGTTCATTGCGGGGGATCTCTGGCTGATCTACCATGCTGCCAACCGTGGAGCACGGAGAAAGGAAATGACGAACACTCCGGCCATCATGCACGATTCTGTCAATGTTAAGAGGGCCGCCTGGTGTGTACGTGGCGGGCTTCGCCGCGTGCTTCCCGCACCTATTTCGAGTACTTCCGGTTTCGTGTTCGATGCCTAGCAAAACGCCGGACAATCCCACCGCGAAATTAAGAGACAGGCCGACCCCGCTCTGGATCTCCAGGCGGACACGAAACCTGTTGATCGGGCTCTCACTGGTGGTATTCGGGTTCATCATGTGGACCGTACCTGCTGCCCCGGTCGCGCTCATCGGGGGCTTTGGTCTCGCGCTCGTGCTCTCTTTTCCGGTAAGGGCGCTTTCCCGGATCATGCGTCGTGGACTGGCGATCTTTCTCTCGTTCATGTTTCTTGGATGCGTGATCCTGGTGATAGTGCTCATCTTGATACCTTTGATAGTCC
>JACDAR010000029.1 GCA_013695335.1 Rubrobacter sp. | reverse complement strand
TCGCAACCCCGTCGTCGTAGCGCCTTTGATCGACGATACGCCTTCTGGCGTTCTCGACCATATCTACCACCTTCTCCAGTGAAAGGTGGCCCCGCCCCTTCTTTCGTAGTCGTCCGAGGAAGGGCTGATTCTCTCCGAGGCGGTTGAGCAACGCCGAGGAGCGGTCCGCGAGAGCGGGGTCCTCGAAATCCACGCCGAGGTCCTTCTTTGCGGCGCTCAGATGCTCTAGCGCGGCGTCGTAGTCGGCCATGTCCCACGCGCCGTAGCCCTTGGCCAGGCTCACGAGTCCGCCGTAGTAGTGGCTCCGCTCCACCCCCACGACCTTATCCAAGATGTCCTCGAAGACCAGCGCGGCGGCAGAGTAGTCTCGCATGTTGAACAGGTCCACCGCCTGGCCCTCGCGCAATAGGCCCGTGTCTTCCAAGGGGTTGCCCATCGGCAGCAACTCTATGTCCTCGGACGGATACCGATCCCAACGCCCGCCCGTATACCGATCGGGCCTTACGCGCTGGTGAATTATCTTCACGTTGCGCATCATGGCCGCCAGCGCCGCCCCCACCCTCAGTGGGGTGGTACCGCCCGTCGCGTCGAGGAGTATCTCGCTGTTGCTGTAGCCCGACCTCTGGAACTGCGAAAGCACACGGTCGAACCTACGGAAAGCCTCCCCTATCTGCATCGAGTCGTCCATAGGGTGCCATTTGAATTCCACGCCGCGTTCTCGAAACGGCATGCATCCTACGAACAAGTCGTCTATGCTCTCCTGAGAGGTGACCACTGCGACCATCCTGGGTTGCAAGTGATCTATCGCGGTTTCTACCGCCTTGGCCCGCAAGGCGATGATGAGAGCCTGCGCAGAATCCAATTTTTCGGCCTTCCCTTGCCCACCACTCCGTGAGCATTCACCTTATACGGTCGTCGCCAAATCCACAAGTCTCGATTGCCATGGTCGGGTGAAGGAAGTAGAAACGCAAGGATGATCTGGTCTTCGCTGCGGCCGTTCGTAATCTTCGCGGTTGGCGTAGCGGTCGTGCTCTGGGCCACTGAGCGCTTGCTGGAAGGCCTCGTCGGGCTTGCCGAGTTGCTAAGGTCTCGACCTTAGCCATAACCGCCATCCTCACTGTCTTCGAGGCCGAAAACGTCGCGGTCGACCTCACGGCGGCCAGGAGGTAAGCCACCGAGTTGGCTCTGGGCACCGTCTTCGGCAGCGTGATCTTCCTCGTATGTGTTGCGCTCGGGCTGGGGGCTGTGTCTACCCGTTGAGAGTCGCGCAGCCCCACAGCTTCCTGGTCCTTATGGCCGTCTACCCCATGCTCGTTGGGATAGGACTCATTCGAGGGAAAGCAAGTCGCCCGTCCGGGGTGGTCTTGCCCACCGCCTTCGCCATCCTCTATTTCGTGCGAGCCTCACGCGACCACGCCTTCCTAAAATCCGAGGAGGTCGGGGAGGAGCCGCGCTCCTACCTCGCGGCGGTAGGACTTACGGTCGTGGGCCTCGTCGTGATCGCCGTCGGGGGCGAGTTGGTGACCTGGGGACACAGGTCATCGTCTCTGTGCTCGGGATATCGACGCTCTTGGTCGGCATGGCGGTGACACCCGCAGCTATTGAGGTGGAGATACCTTTTGCTTCCGCCCCGGCGTCACGCCAGCGACCTTTCTTCGCATCGACTTGGTTTAAGCACGAGTTCTCCAATGTGAACTCCCCTACCGATGGCGCCGTAGGGACGCGACCGTCGCCTTTCCCCTTACCACGCCACTGCTCCATACATCCCGGCAAGCCAGGGTGGTGTACGGAGCCCCTATCTCACCCGCGCCATAGCATCCTCGACTCTTTTGGCTTACCTATGCAGTATGTAGAAGGGTGACCGACGGGGCTCGAACCCGCGACTTCTTGAGAAAGTTACCTATGATTGTCCTTTGTCCGTGTCCGACGAAGGCTTCTGACGGACCCTTCGTTTCAAGGTTGTCGATGCCAACTTATCTCACCGACGCTACGTCACCGAAGCGTGTCGGCAGGCCTTGGCATCTCGCGCCGCGTGTCGCAACCTTGTAAAATAGCGGACAAGATAGCGTGGGGAGACTAATGCGTACTCCTACAAGTCCAAAAGCCTCGACAAGACCCGAAGCGGTACGCGTGTGGCTGCTCGGCGGGTTTCGTGTCTCGGTCGGACCACGCGCCATTCAGGTGGATGCTTGGCGACTCAGGAAGGCGGCGAGCCTCGTGAAGCTGCTGGCATTGCTCCCCGGGCACCGCCTCCATCGCGAGCAGGCGATGGGCCTCCTCTGGCCCGACCTCAGCAAGGAAGCCGCCTCCAACAACCTGCGCCAAATACTGCATGCCGCTCGACGAACCGTGGGGCTGGATCCGGCCTCGGGCTCGCGGTACCTGGCGAGCGAGGGAGAGTCGCTTGTGCTGTGCCCGGGGGGGAACCTCTCGGTGGACGTTCGGGCCTTCGAAGAGGCTGCGGCAACCGCCCGACGATCCCGAGAGCCCGCAGCTTATCGGGCGGCCATCGAACTATACACGGGCGATCTCCTTCCCGAGGAGCGCTATGAAGAGTGGGCGGAGGTCAGGCGCGAAGAGCTGCGCCAGCTCTACTTCGCGTCGCTCGTCGAGCTCGCAAGGCTCCACGAAGAATGCGGGGAACACGAACCGGCCGTCGAGGTGCTGTGCAAGGCAGTAGCGGAGGAACCCGCTCTGGAGGAGGCACTCGCGGGACTGATGAGCCTGTACGCCCTCTCCGGCCGCCCCGAGCGGGCCCTGGCCCAGTACGAACGGTTCCGCGAAACCCTCGCCAAAAGGCTCGGCACGCGGCCCAGCGCGCCGACTCGCCGTCTGCGCGACGAGATAGCGGCGGGCGCATTCCCGCCGACCCGACCGTCCGCCGAAGGTCTTGCGCAGCCGGAGAAGGAGATTTCGGTAGACGCCGGCAAGCACAATCTGCCTACCCAGAGGACCAGCTTCATTGGGAGAGAGCGTGCGGTATTGGAGGTAAAGCGTGCCTTACCCATGACGCACCTGCTGACCCTGACCGGAGCAGGCGGTTCGGGCAAAACGAGGCTCGCCATAGAGGTAGCCAGGGACCTCGTCGGGGCGTACCCGGACGGGGTGCGGTTGGCGGAGCTCGCGCCGCTCTCGGATGGGACACTGGTTCCCAAAGCGGTTGCAGAAGCTCTGAAGGTACCCGAACAACCCGGACAGTCACTACTGGAGACACTCGTCGAGGCATTGAGCGGCAAAGAGATGCTGCTGCTCTTGGACAACTGCGAGCACCTGGTAGAGGCCTGTGCCCGACTCGCCGACGCGCTCCTCGACTCCTGCCTCCACCTCACGATACTCGCCACCAGCCGAGAACCCTTGGGGTACAGGGCGAAGTCGTCTGGCGGGTATCGCCCCTCTCCGCGCCGGCTACCGATGGTTCGTCCGCCGAAGACCTGATGGGCTACGAGGCGGCGCGCCTTTTCTTGGATCGTGCACGACTCAGGCTCCCGAACTTCGATTTGACGAGGGAGAACGCGGTGGCGGTGGCCCGGGTGTGCAGGAGATTAGAGGGCCTACCTCTTGCCATAGAACTTGCCGCGGCGCGTGTAGGAGTTTCCGTGGAGCAGATCGCCGCGAGGTTGGACGAATCTTTACGGCTGCTGACCGTAGGTACCCGAACCGCCTCGCCTCGGCAGCAGACTCTGCGCGGGGCGTTGGATTGGAGCTACGACCTGTTGAGCGAGCCAGAGCGACTATTGTTCGGTAGGCTATCGGTCTTCGCTGGGGGGTGGACCTTGGAGGCCATCGAGGGAGCAGGAGCGGAAGACGGCATAGGGAAACAGGAGGTGTTCGATCTACTCTTGCGACTCGTGGATAAGTCGCTGGTGGCGACGCAGACGAGTGGTGAAGGAGAGCTGCGCTATGGGCTGCTGGAGCCTGTCCGGCAGTATGCGCGAGAGAAACTCGAGGACAGCGGAGGGGCCGAGGCGGTTCATCGTTTGCACGCGAGATCCTTCCTTGACTTGGCCGTGGAGGCAGATTCAGAACTCAAGGGCCCCAGACAGGTGAAGTGGCTTGCGGTCTCGAAAAAGATAACGACAATTTGCGCGCCGCAATGGCATGGCTCCTGGAGGTAGGCGAAACCGAGACCGCCGTGCGGCTCACCTGGGCACTCTAGATATTTTGGCTGATCCACGGGCACCAAAGCGAGGGGCGCCGCTGGATCGAAGCAGCGCTGGCGAAAGGCGAGAACCTCACCGCACACGCACGGGCGAGAGCGCTCTGGGTGCGAGCCAGCATGCATTACGGACTGGGCGACTCCGAATTGGTAGAGGAGAATTGCCCGGAGTCGGCCGCCCCGTTTCGGCGGGCGGGAGACAAAGCCGGATTGGCGCACGCCTTGAGCGGCCAGGCGTCGGTGAGGATGCAACGAGGCGATGCGGAACAGGCGAGCACACTCTTCGAACAAGCCATCGAACTCGGCCGAGAAACCGGCGAAAGTTGGGGCGTGGCCGGTACGCTCGCACACCTGGGGTTGGTGCACCTCGGCCAAGGCCGCCACGAGCAGGCCGTGCGGTACTTAGAAGAGGGGCTGGCATTGTCTCAGGAGATAGGAAACAGGCTCACCGTTTCCGCGGCACTCTACGGCTTGGCGCTGGCAGCCCGGGGCCAGGGCGAGCACGAACGGGCGGCAGAGCTGTACGCCGAGGGACTGGCGACCTCGATCGAGGCGGGCGACAATGCAAACATCGCGTACTGCCTCGACGGACTTGCGCAGGTGGCCGTGGCCCAGGGGAATATGGAGCGCACTGCGCGGCTGTTCGGGGCGGCGGAAGCGTCACTCGAAGCGGCTGGCGGGGTTCTCTATCCCCATGCGCAAGTCCGTTCCAAGCGCGAGCAGGCGATGAACGCGATACGTTCCCGGCTGGGCGAGACGGCTTTCTCGGCCGCTTGGACTCAGGGAGCCGCCATAACCCCAGCCGAGATGGTGGAGTACGCCCTCTCAACGGAGGAGTGGACCTCGACGCCAGCCCCCGCCGTGCCGAAAGATCCATCGGCTGGCGCGGCATCGCGCGATCTGACCCGGCGCGAGCGGGAGGTCGTGGATCTCGTTGCGCGCGGGCTGACCAACCGCCAGATCGCCTCGGAACTCTCCATCTCCGAGCACACGGTGGCCAACCACATCGCCAGGATCTTGCGCAAACTGGGCCTTGCCTCCAGGGCGCAGATCGCCGCATGGGCCGCGAAATAGCGAGCACTACCGTAGGGCAAAGTGCAACCAATCCCCGCATGGCGTGAGCAGGCGGGCGGCTCTATTTGCCACGTAACATCAAAGATAGCCAATTCTGACTACTTCCCAGCACCCTCTGGCTAACGGCCAGCTAACGGCACGGGGCTACGCTGTAGGAGTGATGAAAGTAGCTAGCCGCCTTGGCGAGAACTCCGTGGAGAAGACGTAGAAGATTCTCGCGGGGCTTGTGAATAGCGACGGCACGGGTGAAGGGATGGGTGAGCAATGAGCATCGTAAGCAACAATTATCCGACATTGCCCCGCATGACTTTGACTGAGACTCGCACACCGCCGACCGAGCAGGGCCTCTCCGAAAAGGAGCTGGCCGTCTTCATAGCCGCCATACTCGCGGGTCATTGTATGGCGGCAGAACCGGCAGGGAGCCCCGTGGCGGCCATCGCCCGCCTCCTGCGCCCCCTGATAGGCTTCCCGGGAGCACCGGGAGACTTCGTGGCGGATGGCGTGGCCCGCCTGGCGGTCGAAGGCTTACCGGAGCGTCCCGCAGCCTCGCAGAGCAGCGGTTTCACCTCCCTGGCCTACGTGGACAACCTCAACTTCCGGGCGCGCTACGCGATCGCGGCGAAGCGGAGGCTCACGGCGCCGGTTGCGGCAGAACGGGGCGTGCCGCTTGGCGAGAGGCTCGAGGCGGCAATGACGAGAGAGGCCAGGCACTTTGAGAGCCATCAGGATGCAATGAAGCGGAGGGTGGCTTCCGTGAAAATGGTGGAGGCGGCAGTCGAGAGGTGGGGGTCCGTCCTGGGTTGGCGGCTCGGCCATCCCAGTGAACCAAGGCGCTCGCACAAATACGCCGACGGCCAAAACTTCGACACCCGGCGGGGGATGCCCATGTCGACCTGCGGGCTGCCGGGGGCGTTGTCGGGGTGTACGTGCGTGGCGGGCGCGCCGTTTGATAACGCGACGATGCTGAGTTGACTAACCGCTTATTTTAGGCTTCTGACCCAGACAGGCATACTTCACTACCGCGTATCCGTCTTACCTTTGCGGAATATAGAAGGGTGACCGACTGGGCTCGAACCCGCGACCTTCGGAGCCACAATGCCATTCTGGTGGTGTCGTGTGATGTCATCCAATGGCGGAATTGCCCGTAAACAGCGGCATTCCTGATCTGCGACGTTCGCCGGGTGCCGCCGAGTGTCGTCCCGGTTAGAGTCAGCGTTAGAGTCAAAATGGCGAGCGGAGAAACCTGCTAAACCAGGGGACCCTGCAAGACCTCGATTATCTCGCAGGCCGCGTACACCCGGTTGCGGCGCCGGCCGGTCATCTCCTCGAGGACACCCTCATCCTCAAGGCGCCTCACCAACCTGCGGGCGGCCTCGAAGGAGACTCCGAGGACCTCCCCGAGCTCTCGGATGCCGGTCACGGGGTTCGCGAAGAGGTGGTTGACGGCCGCGAGCAGGTTGCCCCTGGTGCCCTCCCTTTGGAAACGCTCCCGGTAGGACTCGCGCAGGTCGAAGAGCTTCGTGGCCCGGCGGGAGGCGTCGCGCGCCTCCGCGGCTACGCCCCTCAAGAAGAAGAGCAGCCACTCTTCCCACTCCCCCTTCTGGCTCACGGCGAGTAGGTGGTCATAGTACGCCGCGCGGTGGCGCTCG
>JACDAR010000367.1 GCA_013695335.1 Rubrobacter sp. | reverse complement strand
CGGCTGGCGCGGCGGCGGGCTGCCCTGCGGCGGCACCTCGATAGCGTGGACCGTCACGGCATAATGCGCCGCATAGAGGGGCTGGAGAAAGACCTGGATTCGCTGGGGCCTGGCTCCGCGATGCGGGCGGCGTTCGAGAGCGCCCTCGATGCACGGCGCGGAGAGCTGGAGAGCTACGAGGATATTCTGGGTGGCGTCAGCATCATAAACGCCCAGCTCGAAGGCGTGGAGAGCCTGCTCGGCAACCTTCGCGGCGAGCTTCTCGCCGTTGACACGAGCCTTGCGCCGCGTTCGCTGGAATCGGGCCTCGTGCATCTCAAGGAGCGGGTGGCATACTTCAGGAAAGGACTTGACGAGGTAACGCGGGCTGTCGACCCGCTGCCGGACACGGACATAAAGCAGGTGAGCGCGAGATGACAGACGACCGACGCAACAGAAGAAACACGCAGCAACAGAAGGGGATCTTCTCCCGGATGTTCACACCGGACGAGGGCGGGGACGAGACCACCACGTACTCCTCGGACGAGATGGGGGTGAGGGAGTTGGGCAGTCCCCGCGCTGAGCGGCAGGGCTTCACGGTCGAGCGGGCGGCTGAGATCATCAAAGAACTGCCGCCCGAAGTGCCGCGCCAGAGTGCCTACCGCATAGTGCGTCAGACGCTCCTCGCCGCTGGGATAGACATAGACAGCCTCGAAAGCTCGACCCGCGCCCGCGAGTCCAAGCTCGACTCCGAGGTAGAGCTCTCCCAACAGCGCATTCAGGATCTCGAAACCAGGACCAAAGAGGTAGTCGCCTCCCTGGAGGAGCAGATCCGCAAGGCCAAGGAAGCCCGCGATTACGGCGTGCGCGATGAGAAAGGCAGGATCTCCCGCGCCCGCGAGAGCCTGGAAGATATAGCGAGGGTGAGGGAATTCTTCGGCCTCTCCGAGGAAGAAGAGGAAGACTCTGACGAGGAGACGCCTGACACGGAAGACGACACTACCGACGACGTGGTTGTGGGTTCTTCCGCCGGTGACGAGACTCAGGTGATGGAGCGCGTGGACCAGGACGACACCCAGGTCCTGCGCCCCCGCGGCCCGCTCTCGCGGGGTTGGGAGACCCGTAAGGATCAGGGGGATCGCGGTTCGTGAGCATCCCGCGTCGCCTGGGGCGTCTCGCCCGGGGCTTCGTATCCACCCTCCAGGACGACGACCGCTTCAGGGAGACCCTCAGGAGCGGTCGTGAGCGTGGGGAAACCCTCAGAGATACCTTCGGGGGAGCATTCTCCGCAGCCTGGCGGGGGGCCGCCGAGGAGTGGCGGGCCGCCGAGGAACGCCACGAAGAAGAAAAGCGCGCCCACGAACAGGCAGCCGACGACCATGCATCCAGGGAGCGGAACGCAGAAAGCCGGACCTCGGGTGGCCGCGAAGGGAACTGGCGCTCCGCCGCCTCTGGCTTCGTCCCGAGAAAATATCCCCTCAACGTACTCTCCGCCTACAACCGGCTGGGCCTCGATCCAGGCGCACCCATCGAGGAGGTTCATCGCAAGCGCAGGGAGCTGGTCAAAAGATTCCACCCCGATCGTTTCACCGACGCTGGCAAACGCGTCAAAGCCGAGCGGCTGACAGCCGAGATCAACGGCGCCCACGACGCCATCATCCGCCACTCTCGCAGATAAACCCCGAACCAGAACTTCCCGCCATCGCAAAACAGCGATGGTGTGCCGCATGATGCCCCGTATACTCGCATCCCGAGGGTGGGTTCGAGGCGAGGAGGCATGAATGCGCTACGGTTTCATCATCCCCAAAGGTGATCCCCTGACGGTCGCGGATCTCGCCAGCGAGGCGGAGGAAGCTGGCTGGGACGGCGCTTTCTACTGGGACGGCATTTGCGTCGGGGCGATGGACACATACGACCCGTGGGTGGTGATGTCGGCGATGGCGATGCGCACGCAGCGTATCCGAATAGGGGCCATGCTCACGCCCCCGGCCCGGCGTCGCCCGTGGAAGCTCGCCCGCGAGACCATGACCCTGGATCATCTTTCCAACGGTCGCCTCGTTCTGCCGGTGGGCCTCGGCGCCACCGACGATGGTGGTTTCTCGAAGGTGGGGGAGGCTTTGGATCGGAAGGTCAGGGCGGAGCTTCTGGACGAGAGCCTGGAGATCCTCACCGGCCTGTGGAGCGGCGATCCATTCTCCTACGAAGGCCAACACTATCGCCTGGAGGAGATGGCCTTCCGTCCATCTCCGGTGCAGCGTCCGCGAATCCCGATCTGGGTGGTCGGGGCGTGGCCGAGCAAGAAGTCCATGAACCGCGCCCTCCGCTACGATGGCCTGCTCGCCTACACCACCAGGGGCGGGGTGACGCCCGACGACATAGAGGCTATGAAATCCTACGTCGGGGAGAATCGTGCAGGATCAACGCCTTTCGATATCGTGTGGGAAGGCGTGACGCCGGGCGATGATCCCGAAGAGGCCGCCTCAATCGTGCGTCCGTTCGCCGAGGCCGGTGCTACGTGGTGGATAGAGTCGCCGTGGTCGCCGCCGAACGAACCGGAAGACTTGCGTGCCCGCATCCGGCAGGGACCTCCGCTGGTGGATTAGAAAAATCTAGCCGACGAGCTCGCCGCGCACGACGAGGCGGTTCTCGAAGGTGGGGATTGGGACGCAGCTCTGAAGTGAGATCAGGGTTCGCCCAGGCTCTGGATAGGTGACCCAGTAATCCTCGGGGCGGACCGTCATGCGGTCGTAGACGCGAAACGTGTACTTGTTGCCCTCGCTGTCGCGGACGAAGATCTCATCTCCAGGCTTCATCTTGTCGAGATCCCGGAACGCGTACTTCACGCGGGTCCACTCGAAACCGAGGGCGTGGCCTGCGATGAAGGTGTTCGATCCCTCGTCCCAAGGCACGCCTGAACTGTCAAGGCGGAGGATGCCCTCCCTGTCCAGATCCGCCTGCGTGCTCCCGGCCCGCACCATTACGTTTTTCAGGTCGAGCCTTGGCACCGTGAGCCGTAACTTCGACCCGCTGGTCTCCGTGGACGACCCATTCACCGGCTCTTTCGGCCCGGACAGGTTCTCACCCAGCAGCTTGCCGCCTTGCGTGTATGTCTCCCCGCTGGCAGTCTCACCGGGAGAAGGGACATCTTTTACCACCGGACGCACCTCGACCGAGGCCATCTCCTTCTTCGGGAAGATCGGGATCACGAGCAGCGCGAGTACCAGCAGCAGGATCAAGGGTACGAACACGCGAAGGCTCCCAGACATAGCGCGGGGATTATACAGCGGGCGCGGAAGACCCGGTAAAATGTATCGCATGAGGATAGGAGCCATGATCGAGGAGTTCTCTGCCCATCTGGCGGACGACGAGCACACCAGCCCGCGCACCGCCGAATTCTACGAGGCCGATCTCAAGGAGTTCGCCCGCTTCCTTGCAGGTAAAGACATTTTCGAGTCAGAAGGGATCGGGGTTGGCACGGTGATGGACTTCCGCAACCATCTCCTGGAGGAACAGCGCAAGCGGTTCACCGTCTACCGCAAGGACGCGGCGGTGAGACGTTTCCTGGACTGGATGAGGACCAGCACGGATGCGGAGCTGGACTTCGATCCCATCGAGCCCATGCACCAGCCGCTGGACCAGCAGATCACATTCCTCGAAGATGAGGAGGTCGCGCAACTCCTCTCGTTTCCCATCAACCGCCCAGAAGACGCCAGGGACGCGGCGGTGATCCGTCTCATGCTCGACACCGGCGTGACGGTCAGTGAAATTCGCGGCCTCCTCAAGAGCGACCTCGATCTCGACGCCGCCCAGGTTCATCTCGGCGGGCCAGGTTCCCACCTCGCTCCCCGCGCCCGTCGCCTCACCGAAGAGACTGTCGGGACGCTGCGAGATTACCTTGCCATGCGCAAGGACGAAACGCCCGAACTCATAGTTGGCCGCGCCGCGAGGCCCGTGGCGACTTCAAAGGCTTTGCAGAGCGCTATCTGGAAGCGTTGCGAGCAGGTCGGCCTGTGGCGCGTCTCCCCGATGGTCTTGCGCCACACCTTCGCCATCAGGTTGCTGCGGCGCGGAGCCACACTCAACGATCTCAAAGAAGCCCTCGGCGTCCGCGACACCACCAACATCGGGGTGTACAGAAAGTTCGTCTAGCCGGGGAGCATTGCTTCACTGGCTACCTTCTCAGACGGCGCGCCCTCGGTGAGAGAGGATCTCTGGCTACGCTTCCTGTTTCGCCCTCTGACGGTATCCTCTCCGTGCCGCGCGCCCAGGCTTTCCCCGTGCCCTGGTATCGGAGATCTTCCCTATCTACGGGGGGCGGCAGGGTCTCGTCGATCTGCTCCTGGGTTTCCTGCCTCTCTCCCGGTTCGACGTCGATTCTCGTGTCTGGGGCGAACCTCTCCTCGATGCCTGGTTCTGGGATCACCCCTCCAGCCTCGCTCCCCTGGATAAGCGGGTTGGCAAGGCCGAAGTAGCCGTGGATGCTGGCTTCCAGTTCGGGTGTGATCTCCTCGCGGCCCTCCAGGCTCGGGGCGTGACGGACCTGTTCGGCGGTGTCCGAGATCTCGATTACCTGGCGCTTGTCGTTCACCCGGATGATCTCCATCGGAACCAGAACCGCCCTAGCGTCCAGCAAGCCAGTCCTTATACCTATATAGAGTGGACGGTCGGCGGCGTCCACGAAAAGCTCGTCGGCCTTGCCGATGCTTTCGTAGTGGACATCGTAGACCCTGTAATCCCCGTGGGCTCGTTTTAGCTCAGCGAAAGGATCCAACTGTTCTCCGTAAACCATCACACCTCCATCTCGGACGCCTGGCTTTCGTCCCAACCATTACGAATGCTACACGATCTTCTTACCATAGAGACGCGAACGGATGCCATACCGTTACATACATATCTGGGGTTCGAAAGTTGCCTGTTGTAGCCGATCCGTAACGGATGGCGGCTGAAGATAGCCTCGTAGAGGAGGAAGGTTAAAAACGACTCCGAATCCTGGCGAATTACGGGTTCCTCGGGGAAACTAATATCCTACGAGGCGGAGCGGAGGTTGGATCACCGTAATAGTTTGTACATTTGCGCAATGTGGGATAATGGGCATGGAAGGGCGTTTGTTGCGGGAACAGGGAGATCACTGTGGCGTCCGATAGCTCAAATCAGGCTGCGGAAACCCGGCAGCAGAACACGCAGCCGCAAGGCGCGCAGCAGGACAACGGCACGCCCGAACCTCCCGATACCGGGGAGAACACCCGCTACGAGCAGAACCTGACGAACCAGGAGATCGCGGACAACGCCCCGGTTCGGAAGAACGATCCCCGCACTTCGGTTCAGAAGGCCGAGGAATACAGGTTTGCGAACAACATCCCCGGCGGCCAGACGATGCCGGAGAAAGAGTACGCAGACTACACGCTAGAGTACGATGACGCCGCGATGAACAGCAAGATCCCGGACGTGCTGCTAGACGTGCCGGTAATCAAGGTCGATGAGATCAACTTCGAACTCAACGACCTCCGCGCCAAGGTCAACCTCTACGCCAAGGTGCTGGATCTGGTCGAACTGTCCGTCGGCGTGGATGCATACCTTGGCAGGGTCAAGCTCGTCATCCAGGGCGTGGAGGCACAGGCGCTCCTCAAGGTGCGGCTGGACAACGTGACCGCCATCATAGACAGGGTTCTCACCACTATAGACCGCAACCCCCAGATCGTGGAGAAGCTAGTCGAGAGCGTGGGTTCCGCGGTCGAGGATGTCGGCAGCGGCGCCGGGTCCGCCCTCGAAGACGTGGGCCAGGGCGCTGGCGAGCTGGTTGGCGAGGGTCTCAACTCAGCGGTGGAGGACATTGGCTCGGGGACTGGGGATCTCGTCGGCGAGGGCCTGAACTCAGCAGTGGAGGATATCGGCGAAGGCACGGGGGATCTGGTCGGGGAAGGGGCAAATCAAGCAGTCGCGGACATCGGATCTGGTGCGGGATCTGCAGTCGAGGATGTCGGCGCTGGCGCAGGCTCCGCCGTCGAAGACGTCGGTGAGGGCGCGGGCCAGATGGTTGGCGAGGGCCTGAACTCAGCAGTCGAAGATATAGGCGAAGGCGCGGGTTCCGCCGTCGAGGACGTGGGTTCTGGCGCTGGCGAAGCCGTGGAAGATGTTGGGTCTGGTGCGGGATCTGCAGTCGAGGATATCGGCGAAGGCGCTGGTTCAGCAGTCGAAGACGTTGGCGAAGGTGCTGGGGAGGCAGTCGAGAGTACCGGCGAAGCCGTTGAAGACGTGGGTTCTGGCGCTGGCGAAGCCGTGGAGAGCACGGGAGAGGCCGTGGAGGATGTCGGCTCCGGGGCGCAATCGGCGGTCGAAGATGTCGGCGAAGGCGCAGGTGAAGCCGCCGGACAGGTTGGAGAAGGCGCGGGCCAGGCCGCCCAGTCGGCTGGAGAAGGCGTGGGTCAGGCTGCTGAGGGCGCTGGCGAGGCGGCCCAGGGGATCGGTGACGCGGCGGGCGAGGCGGTCCAGAATGTGGGAGATGCCGCCGGGGAGGCAGCAGGACAGGCGGATGAAGCTGTGCAGGGAGCGCAGGATGCAGCCGAACAGGCCACGGATCAGGCTGGGGAGACGTCGGATCAGGACGCCGGAGAAGTTGCGGGCGGGTCAACCAACGGGGCCGCTGCTGATGAACAGGCGGACCAGGCCGACGGGGCGGCTGGCGAGAGCGTCAACGGAGGGGGGCAGACCACACAGCGGGCTGTGGATCAGTTCGGGGACATCATCGAGATCACACTGAACGAGCGTGGTGAGATAGTTGGCGAGGAGTTGATCGGCAACGTCGAGAGCCTTCCGGTTGAGGAAGAGTACGTGGACGATGAGGGGAGAAGCGTATATCGGCTGAGGGATGAATCGGGCAACGCCATCGAGCGGGTACTCGACGAAGAAGGGAACACCGCAGGGATAAGACTCGTATGAGAAGGAAGCTGGGAAGCGAAGTAGTGAAAATTGATCAAAGAGAGGAGACGTAGGTGACCGAAAGACAGACAGAGGCGCTGGAGAGGCTGAACCAGGGAATCCTGGAGTCCAGGCAAGAGGTACAGCAACGGACCATGAACCTGGCCCAGGACTACTTCGCTGATTCGGCTGAGTCGCTCAAGCAGGAGATAAAGGACAGCCGCGCCACGCTGGAGGGTCTGCCGGACCAGATCCCCGGGGGACGCGAAGAAGCCTTCCAGACCATGTTCCAGGAGTTGATGGACAACTACACGGCCATGGAAGACGCCATCGACGAGGCGCGGAAGAACGTGGCCGACCTGGATACGGATAAGATGAGGCGCCAGGGAGAGGTCGAAGCCACGGACGCCGCCCGCCGGGAGGCGAAGGAGCGGGGCGTGGATCTCACCCAGGTCGAGGGCACGGGCACCGATGGACGTATCATCATCAGCGACGTGGTCGAGGCCGCCGAGGCCATGGAAGAGGAAGGCGGACCCGCCGAAGAGGCCGCGCAAGAAGTCCAGGAGCAGGCCGGACAGGCGGCACAGGCCGCACAGGATACTGCGGGCCAGGCGGCCCAGCAGGCACAGGACGCAGCGGGCCAGGCAGCAGGACAGGCACAGCAGGTTGCCGGTCAGGCCACCGATCAGGCCGGACAGGTAGCGGGACAGGCGACGGATGCCGCTGGCCAGGCAACCGGACAGGTCCAGGACACCGCGGGCCAGGTCACCGACCAGGCCGGTCAGGCGGCCGGACAGGTTCAGGACACCGTTGGCGGACTCACCGGTGGGC